>NZ_JBSHDN010000046.1:0-38251 GCF_053616335.1 Nocardiopsis sp. NPDC055824 | reverse complement strand
GCCCGCGGCGGGCACCCCCGCGGCGCCCGGGGGTGGCGGCGCGGGCCCCGCGGGCCGGGGCGGGCCCCGGCCGGTCCTGCCGGGCGGGGTCAGCCCGAGAGGGTGGTGCGCCCGTCGGCGTCGACGCGGACGCTCTGGTCGGTCCAGGCACGGGCCTGGTCGCTGATCGTGAAGCCCAGGCCGGGGCGGCCGGGGACGAGCATGCGCCCGTCCTCGATCTCCAGCCGCTCGTCGAACAGCGGCTGGAGCCAGTCGAAGTGCTCCACCCAGGGGTCGATCTCGTAGGCGGCGGCCAGGTGCAGGTGGATCTCCATGGCGAAGTGCGGCGCCATCCGGATCCCCGCCTGCTGGCCGCGGGCCATGATCTTCAGGAACGGCGTGATCCCGCCGACGCGTGCGGCGTCCGGCTGCATGAAGTCGACGGCGCCCGCCCGGATCAGCTCCTCGTGCTCGGCCGCGCTGGTCAGCATCTCGCCGGTCGCGATCGGCGTCGCCAGCTCCCGGGCGAGCGCCGCGTGGCCCTCGGAGTCGTAGGCGTCGAGGGGCTCCTCGATCCAGATGAGGTCGAACTCCTCCAGCACCCGGCCCATCCGCACGGCGGTGCTGCGGTTCCACTGCTGGTTGGCGTCGACCATCAGCGGGAAGTCGCCCAGCTCCTCGCGGACGGCGGAGACGCGGGCCAGGTCGGCGCGCCAGTCCGGCTGGCCGACCTTGATCTTGATGCCGCCGATCCCGCTGGCGCGCGCGGCGCGGGTGTTGTCGAGCACCTGGTCCAGCGGCGTGGACAGGAACCCGCCGGAGGTGTTGTAGCAGTCCACCGCGTCGCGGTGGGCGCCCAGCAGCTTGGCGAGCGGCAGCCCCGCGCGCTTGGCCTTGAGGTCCCACAGGGCGATGTCGATCGCCGCGATCGCCTGGGTGGCCAGTCCGCTGCGGCCGACCGAGGCGCCCGCCCACACCAGCTTCGTCCAGATCCGCTGGATGTCGCTGGGGTCCTCGCCGATCAGCTCGGGGGCGATCTCCTGGGCGTGCGCGTACTGGCCGAAGCCGCCCGCGCGCTTGGAGTAGGTGTAGCCGACCCCCTCCAGGCCCTCCTCGGTGCGGATCTCGGCGAACAGCATCGACACCGACGTGAGCGGCTTCTGCCTCCCGGTCAGCACCTTGGCGTCGCTGATGGGGGAGGCGAGGGGCAGGTCGACGCGCGAGAGCGTGACCTCGCTGATCCTGTCCGCGGCCGCGTGGGCGCGGGGGCTCGTCCCGCTGTCGGTTCCGGGCTGGGCGGTCATCGTGTCTCCAGGGTGTGGGTGTGCGGGAGGGCTGCGGCGGCGGGGTCCCGCCGCGCGTACACGCCCCGACCGTAGCGGCCCGGGTGTGTGCGGGGTCCGGGGAGGCCCCGGGGGGACGCGGGGCTCACCGGACCGTCGCGGGCCGCTTGGGGTCGAAGGACCAGCCGGGGACGAGGTACCGCATCGCCGCGGCGTCGTCGCGCGCCCCGAGCCCGTGTTCGAGGTAGAGCTCGTGGGCGGCCGCGAGGGCGTCCCTGTCGAGTTCCACGCCGAGCCCGGGGGCGGTGGGCACCTCGATCGCGCCGTCCGCGATCCGGAGCGGCTCGCGGGTGAGCGCCTGGCCGTCCTGCCAGATCCAGTGGGTGTCCAGGGCGGTGATCTTCCCCGGCGCCGCCGCGCCCACCTGCGTGAACATCGCCAGGGAGATGTCGAAGTGGTTGTTGGAGTGCGAGCCCCAGGTGAGCCCGAACTCGTGGCACAGCTGGGCGACGCGCACCGATCCGCGCATGGTCCAGAAGTGCGGGTCCGCGAGCGGGATGTCCACCGCGTGCGAGCGCACGCTGTGGGCGAGCTGCCGCCAGTCCGTGGCGACCATGTTGGTCGCCGTCGGCAGGCCCGTGGCCCGGCGGAACTCCGCCATCACCTCGCGGCCGGAGTACACCCCCTCGGCCCCGCACGGGTCCTCGGCGTAGGCGAGCACCCCGTCCAGCCCCGAGCAGAGCCGGACGGCGTCCTCCAGGAGCCAGCCCCCGTTGGGGTCCAGGGTGATCCGGGCGTCGGGGAAGCGGGCGGCCAGGGCCCGCACCGTCTCCACCTCCTCCTCCCCGGCGAGGACCCCGCCCTTGAGCTTGAAGTCGCGGAAGCCGTACCTCTCGCGCGCCGCCTCGGCGAGCGCGACCACCGCGTCGGGGGTGAGGGCCTCCTCGCGTCGCAGGCGCTCCCAGTCGTCCTTCGGGTCGGCCTCCGCGAGGTAGGGGAGCGGGGTCCGGTCCCGGTCGCCGATGTAGAAGAGGTAGCCGAGCATGGGGACCCGGTCCCTCTGCCGGCCCTCCCCCAGCAGATCGCAGACGGGGACCTCCAGGTGCTGGCCGAGGAGGTCCAGGAGCGCGGACTCGACGGCGGTGACGGCGTGGACGGTGGTCCGCAGGTCGAAGGTCTGCTCGCCGCGCCCGCCCGCGTCCCGTCCGGCGAAGGCCTCCCCGATCTCGCGGAGCACCTGGTGGACGTGCGAGACCGGGCGGCCGACGACCATCCCGGCGGCGTCGGCGACGGTGCGCCGGATGGGCTCCCCGCCGGGGACCTCGCCGACCCCGGTCCGGCCCTCGCTGTCGGTCAGGATCGCGATGTTGCGGGTGAAGAAGGGGCCGTGGGCGCCGCTGAGGTTGAGCAGCATGCTGTCGTGCCCGGCGACGGGCACCACCTCGACGTCCACGACGGTCGGGGTCCGGGGGCTCATGCTCGCCCCTCCGCCGGTACGACGGAGCCGTCCACGCGGCGGCTCAGTCCCCACGGGTTGGCCTCGCGCAGGGCGGGCGGGAGGAACGCGTCGGGCACGGACTGGTAGGCGACCGGCCGCAGGAACCTGTGGACGGCGAGGCTGCCGACGGAGGTGCTGCGCGGGTCCGACGTGGCGGGGAAGGGGCCGCCGTGCACCATCGCGTGGTTGACCTCGACCCCGGTGGGCCAGCCGCCGAAGAGGATGCGGCCGACCTTGCGCTCCAGGACGGGGATCAGCCGCCGCACGGCGACGGCGTCGTCCGCGGACGCGGGGTCGGCGTGCAGGGTGGCGGTGAGCTGTCCCTCCAAGGACTCCAGCGCCTCGGCGAGAGACTCCGCAAGGGCCTCGGCCGACAGCCCGTCCGCGGGGTAGCGGACCAGCAGGCCGACCGCGCCGAAGACCTCCTCCTGGAGGCGGGGCCGGGTGGTGAACGACTTCAGGCCGGTGGCGAGGAGCATCGGCGCGAGCGCGTTCGGGCCGGGGCCGTCGGTCCCGGTGGCGACCGTCTCGACGTCGGGCTCGGCGGCGAGGGCGTCCGTGCCCGCGGCGCGTGCGGCGGCGATGGGGCCGGTGAGCATGGTCTGCCCGGTGGCCTCCGTGACCAGCCGCTCGGCGGCGGCGAAGAAGCGGTCGCCGTCGGGCGTGGCGGGGACGAGGACGAGCCCCGGGTTGGTGCAGAACTGGCCCGCTCCGAGGGTCAGCGAGCCCACGTACGCCTCCGCCAGCTCCTCGGCCGCGCCGCCGGCCAGCGCGCCCGGCAGGACGACGACCGGGTTGGAGGAGGACATCTCGGCGAACACGGGGACGGGTTCGGGACGGGCGGCGGCGGTCCGCATGAGCGCGAGGCCCCCGGCGCGCGAGCCCGTGAACGCCACGGCCTTGACGCGCGGGTCGGCCGCGAGGGCCTGCCCGATCCCGTTGCCCTCGCCGAACAGCAGGGAGAACACGCCCCCGGGGAGCCCGCTGTCCGCGACCGCCCGGGCGACCGCCCGGCCGACCAGCTCCGCGGTGCCGGGATGGGCGTTGTGGGCCTTCACCACGACCGGGCAGCCCGCCGCGAGCGCCGAGGCGGTGTCGCCGCCCGCGGTGGAGAAGGCGAGGGGGAAGTTGCTCGCCCCGAAGACCACCACGGGGCCCAGCGGCACGTGGGCCTGGCGGATGTCGGGGCGGGGGGCGGGGCGCCGGTCGGGGAGGGCGGGGTCGATGCGCGCCTGGAGGGCGTCCCCCTGCTCCACCACGTCGGCGAACATCCGCAGCTGGCCGACGGTGCGGCCCCGCTCGCCCTCCAGCCGCGCCGCCGGGAGGCCGGTCTCCCGCACGGCCCGCGCGGTCAGCTCCTCGCCGATCCCGTCGATGTTGTCGGCGATCCTGCGGAGGAAGGCGGCCCGCTCCGCCGGGGTCTGGGCCCGGAAGGCGTCGAAGGCGGCCTCCGCCGCCCGCGTCGCGGCCTCGATCTGCGCGGAACCGACCAGGCCGAAGGCCGGTCCGACCTCCTCACCGGTGGCGGGGTCGGTGGCGAGGAGGGAACCGGCGTTCCCCTCGACCGGTTCCCCGGCCACGAGCGATCTTCCTTCGACGGGCACTGCGGTACCTCCTGGTAGGGGTGCGGCGGGTTCTGTCCGGGGTTCCGGCTCAGGAGACCTTGGCGATGAGAGCGGCCAGCTCGTCGGTCTCGGCGGGGCTGAGGTCGCTCAGGGGCGGCCTGACCCGGCCGCCGTCGCGGCCGACGGCGTTCAGGCCGGCCTTGACGATGGACACGGCGTAGCCGCGCGTCCGGTCGCGGATGTCGAGGTAGGGGATCACGAAGTCGTTGAGCTTGCGGTAGACCGCCTCGCGGTCCTGGGCGCGCACCGACTCGAAGAACCCGAGGGCGAACTCGGGGAGGAAGTTGTACAGCGCGGAGGAGTACGTGCTGACCCCGAGCTGGAGCAGGGGCAGGGCGAAGGTCTCCGCGGTGGGCAGCCCGCCCACGTACATCAGCCGGTCGCCGACCTTGGCGTAGATCCGCGTCATCAGCTCGACGTCCCCGACGCCGTCCTTGAGGCCGATCAGGTTGGGGTTGCGGTCGGCGAGGGCCGCGACGCTCTCGTCGGTGAACACCGCGTTGGCGCGGCTGTAGACGATGACCCCCAGGTCGGTGGCCGAGCAGACGGCCGTGACGTGCTCGACCAGCCCGGCCTGCCCGGCCTCGGTCAGGTAGGGGGGCAGCAGCAGGATCCCGTCCGCCCCCGCCTCCTGGGCGGCCCTGGCCTGCGCCTTCGCCGTCGCCGTCCCGCCGGTCGCGGGGGCGAGCACGGGCACCGCCCCGGCGACCTCGTCGACCGCGGCGCGCACGACCCGGTCGATCTCGGGCGAGGTCAGCGAGAAGCCCTCACCCGTGCCCCCGGCCGCGAACAGCCCGGCCACGCCGAAGCCCGACTGCCACGCGAGGTGCTCGCGGTAGCGGGTCTCGTCGAACGCGAGGTCCTGGTCGAAGTGGGTGACGGGGAACGAGAGGAGGCCGGACTTGAGCCGGGTCGCCAGCTCACCGGGGTGCATCAGAGTCACACGTCATCCTTAGGTCGGCAGGTCGGGGTCTCCCTGGCAGGGGCCGGGGCGGTGTTGCCGTTACCGTACGGAGAAGCGTTCGATGCTGTCCAAGAGTTGTTGGGCATTAACTGATACCGGACGGGTATCACGGCAAGGCGGCCCCCTCCGGGGGCCATGCCTCCAGGGCCCGCCGCACGGCGGGGTTGCGCGACTCCCGCAGCCACAGCAGGTGGAGTTCGACCGGGTCCTCCGGCAGGTCCGCGATCTCCAGGTAGACGACGCCGTCGATGCCCAGCCCGGTCGCCGACCGGGGCACGAACGCGACCCCCCTCCCCGCGGCCACCAGCCACACCATGGTCAGGACCTGGCTGACCGTGTGCACGACGTTCTGGTGGGAGATGGGGACCAGGCGCACCACGAGGTCGTAGAAGTAGCGGGCCCTGGTCGGCGAGTGCATGATCAGCGGCACGTCGACCAGCTCCTCCGCGGCCACGGGGCCCGCGTGCCGCGCCAGGGGGTGGCCCTCCGGCACGGCGACCAGCATCCGCTCGCGGTGCTGGACCCGGGAGCCGAACAGCTCGGTGTCGAAGGGGGGCCGCGCCAGACCGAGGTCGACCTCCTCGTTGAGGAGCGCCGCCACCTGTTCGCGGGTGACCATCTCGAACAGCTCGATGTTGATCTCCGGCAGGACCTCCTCCAGGCGGTTCAGGAGCCCGCCGAGGGGGCCGTAGGACGACGCCGCGGTGAACCCGATCCTGAGCGTCCCGCTCGACCCCGCCGAGATCCGCCGGGCGTGGTCCGGCGCGCTCTCCGCCAGGGTGAGCAGACGGCGGGCCTCGATGAGGAACGCCTCGCCCGCCGCGGTCAGGGACACGCGCCGGCGGTCGCGCTCCAGCAGCTGCACGCCGACCGTGCGTTCGAGCTTCTGGATCTGGCGGCTCAGAGGGGGTTGCGTCATGGAGAGCCGTTCGGCCGCCCGCCCGAAGTGCAGTTCCTCGGCGACGGCGACGAAACCGCGCAGCTGGTCGAAGGAGAACATGATGCCAGAAAGGTATCATCTTATGCCGTATTTGCCTTGGACATGCATGGATGACTCCTCTTAGGCTGCCAGACACTCACGAACGTGACGGCACTCACAGTGCACGAAGTGGCGGGCACCCGCCGGATCGAAGGAGTTCGCATGACCCAGGCGCCAGGGAAGAGAACCACACGTCCAGGGGCGGTCCTCGGGCTCACCGCGGCTCTGTCCCTCTCCGTCGCCGCGTGCGGCGGGAACCTGTCCGGCGGCGCGGCGGGGGGCGAGTTCCCGAGCGGGCCGATCACGATCGCCGTCGGGCAGGACCCGGGCGGGAGCACCGACCTGATCGCCCGCGCCCTGGCCGAGGGCCTCACGGACGACCTCGGCGTCGCCGCCCCCGTGGTCAACACCCCCGGCGCCAACGGCGCCCTGGCGGCCAACGAGGTCGCGGGCCAGGAGCCGAACGGGCAGAACCTGCTGCTCATCAACGCCTCCCTGACCGCGATCACCCCCCTCGCGGTCTCCGAGGACGAGGCCGTCGCCATCGACGACTTCGAGGTGGTCGCCGGGATCTCCCGCGACGACTACGTGCTGGTCTCGTCCCCCGCCTCCGGCCTGGAGACGCTCGCGGACCTGGAGGACGCCGGGGACGACCTCAAGTTCGGCACCACCGGGGTGGGCACGGGCAGTCAGCTCGCCCAGGAGCTCCTCTTCAACCAGGCCGGGATCTCCGGCACCGCCGTCCCCTTCAACAGCGGCGCGCCCACGCTCACCGCCGTCCTCGGCGACCAGGTGGACGTCGCCGCGATCCAGCTCGGCGAGGCGATCGGGCAGATCGAGGCCGGTGAGCTGAACGCCCTCCTCACCTTCTCCGCGGAGCGCAACGAGTTCCTGGAGGACACCCCCACCGCCGTCGAGGAGGGGTACGAGGTCGAGGTGGCCCAGTACCGCGCGCTCGTCGCCCCCTCCGGTACCCCCGACGACGTCCTGGAGCGCCTGCGCGAGGCGTGCGAGGCCGCGTTCGCCACCGAGCAGTACCGGGCCTTCAACGAGGACAACCTGCTCACCGCCCACGAGATCCCCGGCGACCAGGTGGTCGAGGAGTGGACGTCCTCCCTGGAGTCGTACCGGTCCATGACGGAGGAGTACGGCATCGACCTCGGCGGTTCGCAGTGATCACCTCGCGGGGCGGGAGCCCGGAGGCCGGCGCGGGCGCTGAGGGGACCGCCGCCGTGCCGGGGGCGCCGGAGGGGTCCGGCCGCGGCGCCGGGGCCTCCGGCGCGACGGAGGCCCCCGACGGACGGCGGGGCCCGGACGGGGCGGAGACCGGTGAACCGTCCGGGCCCGGTCCCGGCGAACCGGAGACGGCCGAGGAGCCCGCACCGCCCCCCGCGGGACCCGTGACCAACATCGTGGTCGCCCTCGTGGTCGTCGCCCTCGGCGCCGCCGGGCTGGCCGGCTCGTGGTCGCTCGGCCTGGGCGAGGCGTCGGCCCCCTCCGCCGGCATGTGGCCGTTCCTGGTCAGCGCGGCGATCACCTGCCTCGGCGCCGCCCTGGTGTTCCAGGCGCGGCGGACCCGGGACGCCGAGAGGTTCTCCTCGTCCAGCTGGGCGGTCCTGGCCGGCCTGGCCACCATGGCGGCCTTCGCCTCCCTCGTCGGGGTGATCGGCTTCGAGATCCCGGCCGCGGTGCTGGCCTTCGTGTGGCTGCGGTTCATCGGCGGCGAGTCCTGGCGCCTGTCCGTCCTGACCAGCCTCGGCATCGTGGTCGCCTTCTACCTGCTCTTCGTCGCTGTCCTGGCAGTGCCGATCCCCCATCTCTTCTAGGAGCGACGATGGATTTCCTGACCCCCGTGATCGACGGGTTCGGCGTCGTCCTCGAACCGGCCAACCTGCTCTACTGCCTGCTCGGCGTCGTGGTCGGGATGCTGGTCGGCGTGCTCCCCGGACTCGGCCCGGCGGCGACCATCGCGATCCTGCTGCCCCTCACCTTCGGGGTGGAGCCGGTGACCGCGATCATCATGCTCGCGGGCATCTTCTACGGGGCCCAGTACGGCGGCACCATCACCTCCGTCCTGCTCCGGCTCCCCGGCGAGGCCTCCTCCGTGGTGACCGTCTTCGACGGCCACGCCCTGGCGCTCAAGGGCAGGGCGGGGACCGCGCTCGGCATCGCGGCGATCGGGTCCTTCGTGGGCGGCACGGTGTCGATCGTGGCCCTGTCGCTGCTCGCGCCCGTGGTCGCGGGTTTCGCCCTGGACTTCGGTCCCCCGGAGTACACGGCGCTGGCCCTGCTGGGCATCCTGCTGGTCGCCACGGTCAGCAACGGCGGGCGCGTGAAGGCGATCGTCGCCGCGTGCCTCGGCCTCCTCCTGGCCACGGTCGGACGCGACATGTTCACGGGCGCGGAGCGGTTCACCTTCGAGTCCCTCTCCCTGGCGGACGGGCTCGACTTCGTCCCGATCGCGATGGGCGTCTTCGGCCTCGGCGAGATCCTCTACAACCTGGAGGAGCGGAGGAAGGGCACGGTCGCCCCGGCCAGGGTGGCCAACGCGTGGCCCTCCCGCGCCGACCTGCGCCAGTCGTCCGGGGCGATCGGCCGCGGCTCCGTGCTCGGCTTCTTCCTCGGCATCCTCCCCGGCGGCGGCGCCACGCTGTCGTCCCTCGCGGCGTACGCGCTGGAGAAGCGCCGGTCCAAGACGCCCGAGCGCTTCGGCCACGGAGCGGTCGAGGGCGTGGCCGCGCCGGAGTCGGCGAACAACGCGGCCGCGACCTCCTCCTTCATCCCGCTGCTCACGCTCGGGATCCCCGCCAACGCCACGATGGCGATGATCTTCGGCGCGCTCATGATCCAGGGCGTGACCCCCGGGCCGCAGCTGGTCTCCGAGGACCCCGACCTGTTCTGGGGCGTGGTGAACTCGATGTACATCGGGAACATCCTGCTGCTGATCATGAGCATCCCGCTGGTGGGGCTGTTCGTGAAGATCCTGCGGGTCCGGGGGAGCATCCTCGCCCCGATCACCGTGCTGATCACGCTGGTGGGCGTCTACACGGTCCGCAACAGTGTCTTCGACATCGCCCTCGTGGTGGTGTTCGGCCTGGTCGGCTACCTGATGAAGAAGTTCGGCTTCGAGCCCGGCCCGCTGGTGCTCGCGTTCGTCCTCGGGTCCCTGCTGGAGACCTCGCTGCGCCGCTCGCTCCTCGTCTTCGACGGGGACCCGACCGGGTTCCTCACCCGGCCGATCTCCGGCACGCTGTTCCTGCTGCTGGCCGTCGTGGTCCTCCTCCCGCTCGCGCAGAAGCTGTTCAGGGCGCGGCGCGGGACCGCCCGGGCGGAGCGGGAGAAGGCGGACGCCTGACCCGCCCGTCCGGGAGGGCGGGTCAGGCCGCGGGCACGGTGTCGACCACGGCGTCGGGGCACTCCGCGGCGGTCGTCGCGAGCACGTCCGCCTCGGCCTGGTCGACGCTGAGCGACCAGCGCGTCTTCACGGTGGTCCACTCGGTGACGTACCTGCACAGGGCGGCCTCCGACGGGGGCAGCCACTGGGCCGGGTCCTTGTCGGCCTTGGCGCGGTTCTCCCCCGCGGTGACCGCGACCAGGGCGACCTCCTCGTCGAGGTCGTTGGCGTAGGCGCGGCGCCGCTCGGTGGTCCACTCCGAGGCCCCGGAGTCCCAGGCCTCGGCGAGGGGCACCATGTGGTCGATGTCGAGCCCCCGCGCCTCGGTGTGGACGCGGTCGTCGTAGTAGCTCTGCCACTCGCCCCCGGTGAGGCGGCACCGCTCGTCGGCCTCGGGGGCGGTGGTGGCCTCGGCGATCAGGACCTCCATACGGGTGTTGCAGCCGTCGCGGTCCTGGTCGGTCCAGTGCGGGAACAGGGAGCGGTCGTAGCCCTCCCGGCTCTCGCCGGCGACGGGCAGCGCCGCGACGGCGTCGGCGAGGGGGACGGGCGCGGCCGCGTGGGCGGTGGCGGGGGAGAGGGCGAGGACGGCGAGGCCGAGGGCGCCGGCGGTTGCGGTGAGAGCTGACGGGCGCAAGGGAATCCTTCACATCGGTTGCTGTGTGTGAAGGGTCTGCGCCGTACGGTGCCCGTGGAAACGCGGACGCCCGTCACGGGCCCCGGGGCCGGGTGCAGACCGGGGGAAGCCGGGGCAAGGCCCCCGGCGGGCGCGGTGTATCGGTCATGCACGCGGTGTGAGCAGCGCGGGTCCGATACCCGGGTGTCCGGGGCGGGCGCCGGGCGGAGGGGGATCCCGCCGCGGCGGTCCCGGATGGAGGGGCGCGGCGGTCAGGCCCCGCCGGGCACGAGCTCGCCGACGAGGGCCTCGACGCGCCTCCTGATCTCGTCGCGGATGGGGCGGACGGCCTCCACGCCCCGGCCTGCGGGGTCGGGCAGGTCCCAGTCCAGGTAGCGCTTGCCGGGGAAGAACGGGCAGGCGTCGCCGCATCCCATCGTGACGCACACGTCGGAGGCCTCGACGGCCTCGGGGGTGAGGACCCGGGGGCGTTGGCCGGTGATGTCGACGCCGACCTCGGCCATGGCCTCGACGACGGCGGGGTTGAGCGAGTCGGCGGGGGCGGAGCCCGCCGAGCGGACCTCGATCCGGCCCCCGGACAGGTGGCGGAGCCAGGCCGCGGCCATCTGGGAGCGTCCGGCGTTGTGCACGCAGACGAACAGGACCGACGGCTTGTCGTGGTCGCCCATGGTGATGGCCCCTGTCGGGTTCCGGGTGCGGTGGCACGTGTGCTCGGGAGCTGACGGTGCGATAGTATCAGCATGTGCTGATATCAGTGAATGCTGACTCGATGAGAGTGCTCTCCGACCCCCTGCGCCTGAGGATCGTGACCCTGCTGGCCCGCGAGACCCTGTGCACGACCCACCTCGTGGAGGAGACCGGGGCCCGGCAGACCAACCTGTCCAACCACCTGCGGATCCTGCGCGAGGCGGGGGTGGTGGAGACCGAGCCCTGCGGCAGGTTCACCTACTACCGGCTCCGCCCCGAGGCACTGGAGACCCTCTCCGAGGGGCTGGCCGGACTGGCCGCCACGGCCCGTTCCTCGGGCGCGGCCGGGAACCGGAGGCCGTGCTGATGACCCCGACCGACAAGACGGCCGGCGGCACGGACGGGTCCGTCGCCGCCGGGCTCTCGGTCCTGGACCGGTTCCTGGCGGTGTGGATCCTGCTCGCCATGGCTGTCGGCCTGGGCCTGGGCCGCCTGGTCCCCGGGCTGAACGAGGCCCTGGCGGCGATGGAGGTCGGCGGGATCTCGCTGCCCATCGCCCTGGGCCTGCTCGTCATGATGTACCCGGTGCTGGCCAAGGTCCGCTACGACCGGCTGGACACCGTCACCCGCGACGCCCGGCTGCTCGTGTCCTCCCTGGTGGTCAACTGGGTCGTGGGCCCCGCGGTGATGTTCGCCCTGGCGTGGATCTTCCTGGCCGACCTGCCCGAGTACCGCACCGGCCTGATCATCGTCGGCCTGGCCCGCTGTATCGCCATGGTCGTCATCTGGAACGACCTGGCCTGTGGCGACCGCGAGGCCGCCGCCGTCCTGGTGGCGCTCAACTCCGTCTTCCAGGTGCTCGTGTTCGGCGTGCTCGGCTGGTTCTACCTGGACCTGCTCCCCGGGTGGCTGGGCCTGGACACCGACGGGCTGGACGTCGGTCCCTGGCCGATCGCCCTCAACGTGGTCATCTTCCTCGGTATCCCCCTGGCGGCGGGGTTCCTGACCCGCCTGCTCGGGGAGAGGAGGATGGGGCGGGAGCGCTACGAGTCGGCGTTCCTGCCCCGGATCGGCCCCTGGGCCCTGTACGGGCTGCTGTTCACCATCGTGCTGCTCTTCGCCCTGCAAGGGGACAGGATCACCGGCCAGCCGCTGGACGTGGTGCGCATCGCCGTTCCGCTGCTGGCCTACTTCGCCCTCATGTGGTTCGGCAGTTTCGCCTTCGGCAAGGCGATCGGCCTGGACTACGACCGCACCGCCACGCTGGCCTTCACCGCGGCGGGCAACAACTTCGAGCTGGCCATCGCGGTGGCGATCGCGACCTTCGGCGTCACCTCGGGCCAGGCCCTGGCCGGAGTGGTGGGCCCCCTCATCGAGGTACCCGTGCTCATCGCCCTGGTCTACGTCTCCCTGGCCTGGCGGCGGAGGTTCGCCCCCGGTCGGAGGTAGGAGGGCCGCCGGGGGAGGACCGGGCGGCGGGGACGGGCACGGTGGGACGGAGCACGGAGGGGACGGGATGGACGCGCGTGACCACAGGTTCGACGCGGTGGTGGTCGGCGGAGGCCAGGCCGGGCTCGCCGCGGGGTACTACCTGAGGAGGGCGGGGGCCGACTTCGTCGTCCTGGACGCCGGGACGCGGCCGGGCGGGTCCTGGAACGAGTACTGGGGGTCGCTGCGGCTGTTCTCCCCGGCTGAGCACAGCATGCTGCCCGGCTGGTGGATGCCGCGGGAGGAGGGGCGGGAGTACCCCTCGGCCGGGCACGTCGCCCGGTACCTGTCCGCGTACGAGCGGCGCTACGGGCTTCCGGTGCGCCGCCCGGTGACCGTCACGGGCGTGGAGCGCGAACCCGGCGGACTCGCGGTCCGCGCCGGTACGCGGACCTGGCACGCCCGGCACGTCGTCAGCGCGACCGGGACGTGGAGGGCCCCGTACATCCCCTCCGTCCCGGGCCGCGAGGACTTCGGGGGCGTCCAGGCGCACACCGCGGACTACCGGGGCCCCGGCGCGTTCGCGGGGCGGCGGGTGGTGGTCGTCGGCGGCGGCAACTCGGCCGCGCAGATCCTCGCCGAACTCTCCGAGGTCGCCACGACCACGTGGACGACCTCCCGGCCGCCGCGGTTCCTGCCCGACGACGTGGACGGCCGGGCGCTGTTCGCCATCGCCACCCGGCGCCAGAGGGCCGTTCGCGACGGCTCGGGGGCCGGGGCCCCCGGCCCCGGGGACCTCGGCGACATCGTCGCCGTGCCGGGCGTGCGCGAGGCCCGCGCCCGAGGCGCCCTCGAGGCGGAGCCGATGTTCGACCGGGTCACCGCCACGGGCGTGGCCTGGGCCGACGGCACGGTCCTGGACTGCGACGCGATCCTGTGGTGCACCGGCTTCCGTCCGGTACTCGACCACCTCGCCCCGCTCGTGCCGTCGGCCGGCGAGGGGCGGATCGCCCTGGACGGGACCCGCTCCGCGGACGAGCCGCGCCTGACCCTCCTGGGGTACGGCGACTGGACCGGGGCGGCCTCGGCCACCCTCATCGGCGCGGGCCGCACCGCCAAGGAGGCCGTCGCCGGGATCGTCGCCGACCTGGAGGCCGGGGAGCGCTAGGGCCGGGCCGCGGAGGCGCGGCCTACGCCTCGGCGACCTCGGGGAGCGCCGAGGTCAGCAGGTCGATCGCGCGGCGGGGGTCCGGGAACCCCTGGCCGAACGCGTACGCCACAGTGAACCCGGCCTCCCGCAGGTCCAGCAGCTGTCCGACCAGGGCGCCCCGGGTCGTGTTCGGCGTGAAGGGGAACGTGGCGGTCTTCTCGATCGTGTCGTAGTCGCGGCCCACCGCGTCGCAGTGGTCCCTGAGGACGTCGAGCTTGTGCCGGGCCTCGGGGCCGCCGAAGAGGTTGCAGGCGTCCGCGTACTGCGCGACCAGCCGCAGGGTCTTGCGCTCGCCCGTGCCGCCGACCATCAGGTACGGGTGCGGGACGGAGAGGTTCTGCGGCGAGTTCAGGGTGCGGGCCAGCTGGTAGTGCTCGCTCTGGTAGGCGCCGTCGCCGTCGCCCCACATCTGGAGGCAGATCTGGAGGGTCTCCTCCAGGCGTGTGAACCGCTCGGCCGTCGGCGGGAACGGGATGCCGAGCCCGCGCGCCTCGTCCTCGTACCAGGCGGCGCCGATGCCCAGCCCGGCCCGGCCGCCGGAGAGCACGTCCAGGGTGCTGACCTGCTTGGCCAGGACGCCGGGATGCCGGTACACGGCCGCCGTGACCAGGGTGTGCAGCAGCACCCGCTCGGTGTTCGCGGCCAGGAACCCGAGGGTGGTGTAGGCCTCCAGCATGTCGTTCTCGCGGGGGCCGGTGGCGTCGCCCATCTGCCACAGGTGGTCCATCACGGTGATGCGGGCGATCCCCGCCGCCTCGGCGTGGCGGGCCGTCTCGGCGAGCGTGCGGCCCAGTGCGGGGGCCCCGCCGGCCCAGGTGAAGTCGGCTATGTGCAGACCGAGTTCCATGTGTCCTCCTCGACGCGGGCCCGGCGGTGTCCGGGCCCGTGCCCAGTGTGTGCCCGCGGCCCCGGCCGGGCCGGGGTGTGACACGGCCGGGACGCGTGCCGCCCGGCTTCCGTCACCGCCGGTGCGACAGGAGCCCCTCGTCGGCGCGGCCGTCGGCGACGGGCACGGCGGCCAGGACCGGGGCGGGGATGTGGAACCCCGCGACCAGGACCTCCGTGCGCGGCGCGAGGGCGCCGACGAGGTCCTCCGCGAGGTCGGGCAGCCCGGTGACCTGACCGGCCGAGAGGTACCCCTCCGCGAGCAGGTCGCCGGTGTGCGGGGACAGCCGTTCCAGGGCGAAGAGCCGGAACAGGTCCGTGAGCACGGGAGAGGCGGGGCCCTCCACGGCGGCCGCCAGGAGTTCCCGGGCCGCGAGCCGCTGCGCGTGCGCGTCGACGGCCCGCAGGGCGTGGGGCGCCGCCGCGTTCCAGCGTTTCAGGGGGTCGCCCGCGGCTGCCCGCCGCAGCCGCAGGCGCGCGCGGGAGAGGTGGACGTACTCCACGGCGGTGAGCAGGTCGAGGAGGAACACGGGGTCGGAGAGGTCGCGGCCCGCGGGTGCGGCGGGGGGAGGCGTGAGCGGGTGGTCGAGCAGCATCTGCGCGCCGGCCTTGACCCACACGGCGACGTTGTCGCCCTCCGCGGTGACGATCCCCTCGATATCGGTGCGCAGGTCGGCGAGGCGGTTGGCGCGGAACAGGCCGCGGGCCCCGGTGCGCTCGCGGCACTCCGTCACCACCTCCCGGGCCCTCCAGGTGGTCCAGCCCTTGGTGACCGCGGCGAGGCGTTCGGCGTGCTCCGCGCCCTCCCGGTGGGCCCTGCACGTCGCCCGGTGGAGCAGGGTCATGGCGTAGGCGGTCGCGACGGCCCCGACGAGCGGACCGTGGTGGCTGCGCATCGCGAACACCGGGATCCGCCTCCCGCCGTGCGGTGCGGTGACCTCGCGGGCCAGGCCGTGGGCGACGGCGATCGCGACGGCGGCCCTGGTGGCGCCGACCGCCGCCGCGCTCATGCACAGCTTGCCGACGGTGACCCGGTCGATGGCGCGCAGGAACCTCCCCCGCCGGTTGCCCAGGGTGCTGGTGAACACGTCGCCGTCGAAGCGCCCGTGCTCGCCGGAGAGCATGGCGGCGGCGGGGAGGACGACGCCGTCGAACGAGGTCAGACAGTGGTCGACGGGGCTGCCGGACTTGTCGTCCAGGGGCTCGACGGTGACGCCGGGCAGCGGGCCGGACGCCCCGGTCAGGGGGGCGAGGAACAGGAACACCCCGAGGTCCTGCCCGCGGTCGACCAGGCGCGCGGCCACCACCCCGGACTTGGGGCCGCCCGCCGCGCCGGTGTTGGGCATGAACTTGCGGGCCCCGGGCGCGGGGGTGTCCAGGACGAATCCGCCGGTGTCCGGGTCGCGGGTGGCGGTGGTGCGGAGCGAGGCGGCGTCGTTCCCGTGGTCGAGCTCGGTGCACAGGAACGTGCCGATCCGGTGCATGTCCCCGAACCCGTCCAGCGCCTCGTGCCCGTGGTCGAGAAGGCTGCCGAGGAAGAGGTTGTAGTGGATGCCCGCCACGGTGGTCAGACCGCCGTCCACGAAGGACGCCCACTCGTGCAGGGAGGCCAGGCGGTCCGGGCAGGCGGCGAGGTCGCGGGCCGAGCCCAGGGTGTCGTTGAGCAGGCGGAGGCGTTCGTAGGAGAGCGCGGTCCGCTCCTGCGGGCCGAGTCCGGGACGGGGGCCGAACGCGGGTGCGGCCACCAGTGCGCGCCAGGGGGCGTGGATCCTGGCGAACTCCGGGGCCGGGCCGTAGAGGGTGTGCGTGAGCTGCGCGCGCAGCTCCTCGTCCGGGTCGGCGACCGGGGCCGGCCGGACGAGGGGCTCGGGGGAGGCGAGGGGGAGGACGCCGTCATGTTTCATGACTATTAGTATCCAAGCATATTCATAAGGTGATGGCGGGATGGTGGTGTCGGCGACCGTGACCTGCGTCACCGGATGCGGGGGCGGTGGAACGGTGCGGGGTCGGCTCCCGGTCATGGCGGGGGCGGCCGTGCTCCGGACGGGGCTCCCCGGGAGGAGGAGGCGGAGGTCTCCGGGATCGCGGAGCCCGCCGGGTCGGCCCGGCCCGGCGGGCGGGGCCGGTCGCGGCGGCGTCCCGGTTCACGGCCTCCGGTGCGCCCCCGATAGGGTGTGCGCCGTGCCTGCGCCGGCACCGGACAGTGGGGAGGAAACCGGGTGAGGATCTCCTCCGTCGTCTCCTTCGCGGTCTTCGTGCTCGTGTTCATGGTGTCCCGGGAGGCCACCCGCCGCGCCCTCGAGGAGTGGGTCGCGCTGGAGGGCGTCGTCCTCTGGGGCGCCTCCTTCGCCGCCTCGCTGGCACTCGCCGCCCTCGCCTCCGGCGCCGTTCTCCACGTCGCCCGCCTCCTCGGGCGGGACTGAGCCCCGGCTCCGCCGCGCCCCCGGGCACGTCGACGGGTGTCCCGGCGCCCCGCCCCGCCGCCCCGGCCGCCGGGTGCGAAGGCCGGACCGCCCAGGGCGGAGGCGACACTAGGCTGGTGCGCCGAGACGTCGGATGAGCGGAACGGTCGGGGAACACGGGCATGCAGCCGGATCTGGGGACGAAGCTGGGACGCAGGGTGGAGGCCGCCGCGACCGGCGCCGTCGCACGGCGCGGGGCGGTGTCCGTGCTGGACGCGTTCGCCTCCCTGGGATGGGTCACGGACAAGGCCCTCGACACCTGGCGCCAGGGGCGCGCCGACTCCCTCGACGCGCTCGTCCAGGCGCCCGCCGCCCGGCAGCGCGAGGCCGTCGAGCTCCTGCGCGCGTGGGCCGAGCGGCAGCGCATGACGCGGGAGGAGGGCGAGTACCTCGCCGCGTCCCGTGAGCGGCGCGACCTGCGGTTCACGGCCGACGGGGATCCGCACTGGGAAGAGGCCTTCCGTTCCCACTGGATATCGCCCGACGCGACCGGGGCGCAGCGCAAGCGGGAGGAGAAGCGCCGTACCAAGGCCCCCGACCTCGTCGTGCTGGAGTCCGCGGGGCCGTGGGAGTGCGCCTCCTGCGGGGAGCCCGGGACGGACCTGCGGTGCGTGGAGGACGATGCCGCGCACTGCCTGTCCTGCACCGACATGGACCACCTCGTCTTCCTGCCGGCGGGCGACGCCGCGCTCACCCGCCGCGCGAAGAAGGAGAGCGGGCTCTCGGCGGTCGTGATGCGCTGGGTCCCCTCCCGCCGCAAGCACCGGAGGACGGGCCTGCTCGTGGAGGAGCGCGCGCTGGAGAGGGCCGAGACCCTGTGCCTGGCGGACGAGGACGTCCGGGAGCGCCGCCGCGAGCGCGACGCGGTCCGCCGCGCGGCGCAGGACGTGGAGTTCCAGGGGCGCTTCGCCGAGGAGATCGCCCTCAGGTTCCCGGGGTGCCCGGACGGCCGCGCGCTGCGGATCGCGGAGCACGCGGGCACCCGCGGCAGCGGAAGGGTGGGCCGGTCGGCGGCGGGCCGCGCCCTGGACCCCGGGGCGGTGCGCCGCGCGGTCGTGGCGTCGATCCGGCACGAGGACACCGACTACGACGAACTGCTGATGGCCGGCGTCCCCCGCGAGGAGGCGCGCTCCCGCATCGCGGACCGCATCGACCGGGTGCTGGCCGCGTGGGGCCGGGAGGGTGTCCCCCCGGACGCCTGACGGCACGGGGCCCGGCTCCCGCGGTGGATATCCCGTTGCCGGGGACGTCCGCGCAGGTCTAGCGTTTCCACCATGAGAGCTGTGACCGAGAAGGAGATCCGCGGATCGTTCGTCAACTGTTCCAAGGGGGAGGCGACGAGGCTGGCCCTGCCGCGCGACCTCGCGACGCGTCCGTGGGAGGACCTGGACTTCCTCGGCTGGCGTGACCACACCGCGCACGAGCGCGCCTACCTGGTCATCGAACGGGACGAGGGGCTCGTGGGGGTGGCGTTCCGGCTGCCGAGCGTGCGAACGGGGCTGCGCCGCAGCATGTGCTCGGTGTGCCTGACGACGCACCCGGGCCAGGGGGTGACCCTGATGGCCGCGCCCCGGGCGGGGCGGGCCGGGCGGGAGGGGAACACGGTGGGACTGCACATGTGCACGGACTTCGCCTGCTCGCTGTACGTGCGCGGCAAGAAGGCGCCGGAGACCGGCGGCCGGTTCGAGGAGTCCCTCACCGTGGACGAGCAGATCGAGCGGGCCACGACCAACCTGGCGGGTTTCCTGGACCGCGTGACCGCGTGACCGCGTGACCGAATGACCGAATGACCGGACGGCGGGACCACCGAGTGCGGGGCGGTCGGGGTCCCGCTCCCGGACGGGCGGCCGCCCCGCCGCCCCGCGCCGCCGTCAGTCCACCGGGTTGCGGGGCTCTACCACCGTGTCCGGGCCGGGGTAGATCAACCGCTCCTGGCCGTTCGGGAACCGCACCACGTACGGGGGGCCGTCCTCGGCCCCGCGCACCTCCACGATCTCCCCGGTGTGCTGCCCCTCTGTGCTGGTGACGCCGTGCATGTGCACGTGGTCGCCGACGGACGCCCGCATGTCCTCCCCCGTTCCGGCCGGGTCGGTCCGGCCTCGAACGGGGCCTACCCGCGGTCCCGGCCCCGTGAAACGGGCGGGGCCGGCGCACCCCGGACACCGGGGCCCTCCCGGGCGGCCCGCCGGTCCGGGACCGGTCCCACCGACCGGGGAGACCGACCGGCCAGGTCGTTCAGGGGGCGATGAGTCGGCCGTTGTACCCGGCGCGGACGAGCGCGTCGAAGGCCGCGAGCACGTCCTCCGGCACCGGCTGGGGGATCGAGAAACCGCGCGCCGGGTACTCGATCACCCGCTGCATGTCGCCCACGACCATGTCCACCACCAGCTTCGCGTCGCCGATGTCCGCGATGTACTCGTCGAGCGAGAGGGGGGCGGAGGAGCACACGGGCTCCACGGACGGCCACAGCTTGCGGACGGTCGCGTACGCCCGCCGCTCCATGTACGGCTTGCAGACCACCAGCACGGTCTGCGGGTCCAGCCCGCTCCGGGCGACGAGGTCGCGGGTGAAGGCGATGTTCTCCCCGGTATTGGCGGAGTCCGGCTCCACCAGCACCGCCTCGTCCGGGACGCCCAGCGAGAGCACGTGCTCGCGGTAGTGGACGGCCTCCCCGCGCGGGAACCGGGCGAGGGTCGAGGGGCTGTTGCCCCCGCTCAGGACGAGGACCGGGAACAGGCCCCGGTGGTACAGCCCGGCCGCGTGGGCGGCCACCCCCAGGTTGGTGCTGCCCAGCGCGACGGCGATGTCGGCGGGGCGCGTCCCGTGACCCATGAGGTGGTGCCTCCACAGCAGTTCCGCGTGGCGGCGGTCGGTCTCGCGCATGGGCGCCTCCGGACTCTAGGCACAAGTGAGTAGTCGGGCCCCGACGAACCACAGATGTGGGGAGGGGCCGCCGGTTCCTAGCGTGGTGCACCGAGGTTCCGGAGAGAAGAGGGGGACGCGGTGATCACCGTACGAGACCTGACCAAGCGCTACGGGAGGGGGAAGGCCGTGGACGGGCTGACGTTCACGGCCGAGCCGGGGCGGGTGACCGGGTTCCTGGGCCCCAACGGCGCCGGGAAGTCCACCACGATGCTGGTGCTGCTGGGCCTGGTCCGGCCCACGTCGGGGGAGGCCCTGGTCAACGGGCGGGTCTACGAACGGCTGGCGCGCCCCTCGCGCGAGGTCGGCGCACTGCTGTCCCCGGACGCCGCGCACCCGGGCCGCAGCGCCCGCGCGCACCTCACCGCGAAGGCGGTGGGGGCGGGGATCCCCCGGCGCCGCGTGGACGAGGTCCTGGGGGAGGTCGGGCTGGCGGAGGTCGACCGCAGGAGGGTCGGCGGGTACTCGCTCGGCATGAGGCAGCGGCTGGGCGTCGCCGACGCCCTGCTGGGCGACCCGGGCGTGCTCCTGTTCGACGAACCGGTGAACGGGCTCGACCTGGACGGCGTGCGGTGGATGCGCGACCTGACGCGGGGGCTGGCCGCCGAGGGCCGCACGGTGTTCGTCTCCAGCCACCTGATGAGCGAGATGGAGATGGTCGCCGACCACCTGGTCGTCGTGGGCAGGGGGAGGCTGATCGCGGACGCCCCCCTCGACGACGTGATCGCGGCGTGGTCGCGCAAGCACGTCCTGGTGCACAGTCCGGACGCCGGTCGGCTGCGGGAGCGGTTGGAGAAGGCCGGCCCGGGGGTGCGCGTCGAGGACGTGTCCGGGGACGGCGGGGGCGGGGCGGGGGGCGCGGTCGGCGCGGAACGCCCCGGTGAGGGGGAGGGAACCGGCGGGGAGGCGGTCCCCGGCGCACCGGGCCGGGGACGGGCGGCGGGGGAGCGCGGCGGCCCCGCCGCCGGGCTGCGCGTGTTCGGACTCGGCGCGGAGGAGGTCGGCGACCACGCGCACGCGGCGGGCGCGCGGGTCCACGGCCTGCGGGTCGTGGAGGCGTCGCTGGAACAGGCCTACCTGGAGCTCACGGGGGACGCCGTCGAGTACGGCTCCCGTGCGGCGGGGACCGCGCGGCGGTCCGCCGGGGCCTCCGGCACGGGAAACGGCGCCGGGGCGGCGGGTCCGGCGTCCCCGGTCGGGACCGGTGGGACGGCGGCCTGATGCGGACGGGACGGCGGCGGGACGGAGAGGGCACCGGAGGCGGCGGAATGCGAGGACGGGACGGGATGAGCGGTACGCGCAGGGTCGGACGGGCCGGGCGGGGGAACGGGGCTCCGGGGGAGGAGACCGGCGGAGCGGTCGCCCGCGGAAGGGGGCCGGGGGCCGGGGCGCCCCGGAGCGTCGGCGGGGAGGGGCCGCCCCGGGCCGGCGCCGAACTCCTCCGGGAGACCGGGGCCGAGTGGGTCCGGCAGTCGTCGCTGCGGTCCACCTGGGCGGTGGTCGCGGTGGCGCTGGCGGGCATGGCCGTGTTCGCGGCCCTGATGGGGTACACCGAGCTGACGCGCATCCTGGAGAACCCGGACGAGGCGGACAGCGCCGCGTTCATGCGCCTCACCTCCCAGGGGCACTACTACCTGGTGCAGTTCGCGGTGCTGGTCCTCGCGGCGCTCGCCTCCACCGGTGAGTTCGCCAACCACAGCGTCACGAGCACGCTGCTGTGGCGGCCGAGGCGGGGAGTGGTGCTGGCGGCGCGCACACTGGTGTCCGCGGTCCTGGCCTTCGCGGTGGGGGTGCTCTCGACCCTGGTGGGGGTGACGGTGCTGGCGGGGTTCGTGGCCCCGTACACGGGCGTCGACGTGCCGGAGGCGGCGGTGGCGGCGCTGAGCGCGGGCCTGTGCATGGCACTGTTCGCGGTGCTGTTCACCGGCGTCGGTACGGCCCTGCGGAGCATGCCGGGCACGATCACCCTGGGTTTCCTGGTGCTGCTGGGCCTGCCGATGGTCATGCAGCTGTCCCAGGTGCAGGCGATCAACGACGCCGCGTCGCTGATGCCGGGACTGGCCGGCGTCGAGTTCTACGCGGGGGGCGACGTGGGGTTCTACACGGCGCCCTACGACGGACCGGTGAACATTCTGGCGGTGGTGGGCTGGGCCGTGGCCGCGCAGATCGTGGCCCGCACCGAGCTGCGCGTCCGCGACGTCTAGCGGGCTGATCGGCGGGGCCCGGGGCGCGTGCCCGTGCGCGCCGCCTCCGTTGCGGCGGTCCGCGGCGGAGGCGGCGCCGTCCGCTTCCGTGCGTCCCGCGCCCCGGCGCGTCCTCCCCGCATTGCCGACCAATTCACGAATCAGGGCCCCGGCCGCAGATCATTCCGGGTTCGCGACCGCCCGACCCCTCGCCCGGGGCGGGCGCCGGTCAGGGCTGTTCCACGAACTCCACGGCGGGGAAGTCGGCGGAGGGCCCGTCGAGCAGCGGCACGTCCTCGCCGCGCAGGTGGGCGTCGAAGAACGCCGTGATGTAGGCGCGCTGGGTCCGCACCGACTCCTCGGGGTCGATCGTGCCGATGCCCGCCTCGACCGCCTCGTGCCACGCGTTCGAGTCCGGGCGGTGGACCTCGGCGAGGGCGGGCAGGATCCACTGGTGGTCCGTGTAGCCCATGTGCTCGCCGTCGGCCGTGTACAGCTCCAGGACGGGGGCGGACGAGGCCTGCACGAACCTCTGGAAGGCCTCGTTGTACCCGCTGTTGTGCGGCAGGCGCCGGATACCCGACAGCCCGGCGTCGAGGATCGCGAACGGCCGGTCCGCCCCCTCCAGGGTGGAGTCCGCCCACACCCCGTCGCCCGTGTGGTACGAGAGGGTGCCGTCCAGGTCGACGCCCGCGTCGATCCGGTCGTCCACCAGCATCGTCTCGGCCGTGGTCAGGCCCCCGGCGGAGTGGCCGAACATGCCCAGGGCGTCGGTGCCGAGGGAACCGCCCAGGCCGGCGGGCAGTTCCCGGCCGTCCGCGTCGGGGTTGCGCCCGGCAGCCAGTTCCGCCACCTGGTCCAGGACGAAGCGGGCGTCCGCCGTCCGGACCGCGATGGCCTCCTGGTAGGTCTCCGTCTCCGTGTCCGGGACCCGGGTCCGGATGACGCGCCCGTCCGGCAGGTCGACGGCGGGCGTCTCGTAGGTGTGGTCCATGGACACGACCGCGTAGCCGTGGGAGGCGAGCTCCTCGGCGTTCGAGGTGTTGAGGAACCGGTTCATCCGGAAGCCGGGGGAGAAGAGGACGACGGGGAAGGGGCCCGCGTCAACCGCGGCGTCCGCGTCCAGGAGGGCGTTGGCGCGGGACGACTCCAGGTCCACGGTGTCGCGGTGGAGCCCGACCTGCTCCAGCTCGCTCCGCAGCGTTCCCTGGAGAGACCTGGTCATGTACGGGGCCCGCTCCTCCCCGCCGTCCACGGCCGGGTACCAGACGCTCACCGTGAGGTCCCTGTCGTCGGAGCCCTCCGCCCAGGGGTGGCCGCGGCCGGGGTCGACGAGGTGGAGTTCCGTGCGGCCGACCGGGTGCGGACCGGTGGGCTCGGGAGGGTGGAGGACCACGCTTCCCGGGTTGGTGGCGGCGGTGATGGCGGCGGGGGCGGAGAACGTCGCGGTGAGGACGAGCGCGGCGGACCCGTAGGCGAGCGCGCGCTTCCTCCCGGCGGAGCCAGTGCTGATCATGTGCAGCATCCTCGCCCTCCGGGGCGCCCCCGCACATCGCCTGGACGGCAGCGGGCGGATAGGCACAAAGGGGTAGGCGGGCGGAAGGCCGCGCCTCCCCGGCGGCCGGGTCGGCGGCTCCGGCGGGGCGGACCGCCCGGTGGTCGCGGGAGGGGCGCGGAGCCGCGGAGCAGCAGAGCCCGGCCGGGGCGGCGTCAGCGCCCCCGGAGCAGTCCGGCCTCGTGGGCGAGGACGGCGGCCTGGACCCGGTTGCGGACGCCGAGCCCGGTGAGGATGGCCCCCACGTGCACCTTCACGGTGCCCGGGGCGATGGCGAGGCGGCGGGCGACCTCGTCGTTCGAGCAGCCCTCGCCGACCAGCGCCAGCACCTCGCGCTCGCGCGCGGTGAGCCGGCCCACCCGCTCGCGGGCGGCCGACGCCCGGGACAGGCGGGGGCCGGAGGCGTCGAGTTCGTCGATCACCCGGCGCGCCACCTCCGGCGACAGGTAGGCGCCGCCGTCCGCGACGGCGCGCAGCCCCGCCACCAGCTGCTGGGGGTCCCCGCTCTTGAGGACGAACCCGTCGGCGCCCCCCGCCAGGGCCCGGCCGATGTAGGCGTCCTCGGAGAAGGTGGTGAGGACGACGACCGCCGTCCCCGGGTACTCCGCGACGATCGCCTCCGTCGCCGCCAGGCCGTCCGTGCCGGGCATCTGGACGTCGAGCAGGGCGATGTCGGGCCGGTGCTCCGCCACCAGGGCCACGGCGGCGGCGCCGTCGGCGGCCTCTCCCACGACCTCGATGCCGGGCACCGAGGACAGGATGGCGCGGAGGCCCGCGCGCATCATCGCCTCGTCGTCGGCGAGGACGACGCGCAGCGTCGTGCCCGCGACGCCCGCGTCGCGTCCACCGTCTGTCGCGTTCACCCGGACACCCTACCGGCGGCGCGCCCCCTCACTCGAAGCGCCGGATCTCGTCCTTGGCGACGAGGACGCCGTCCGCGAAGCACAGCCGGTAGACCGGCGGCAGCCCGTTCTCGTGGCGGACCAGGTAGTAGGAGCACACGGAGCCCGGCGGGTCGGGCGGCCGGTCGTCGACCGACTGGCGGGGGTACGCGAAGCGGGGCAGCTCCTGTTCGACCAGGGCCCGGTCGTCGCCGACGGAGATCCGTCCGTACGCCTCCGGCGGCAGGACGCTGTTCGTCCCGACCCACCACAGCAGCGCGAACCCCGCCAGGGCGGCCCCGGCCCCGAGGGCGGCGGGGACGGCCACGGCGGCCACCAGCCGCCGGCGGGCGCGGGCCCGGGCCTCGGCGTGGGCGCGCCGCGTCTGCGACGGCGCGTCCGCCCCGGCCGGGTCCCCCGGCGCGGACACGGCGCCGTCCCCGCCGGAGGGGGCGTCGGGGACGGTCGCCCGCACGGAGAACCCCCGGCCGGGGGCGCCGTCGGCGGGCCCGGTGGCGAGTTCCCCGCCCAACCCCTCCACGAGGGAGCGCAGCCCGGCCAGGCCGGACCCCTCCGGACCCCGGCGGGCCGGGAGGGCCGGCATCGCGCCCGGAGGCCCGGTGTCGAGGACGGACACCCGGGTCAGCCCGCCCTCCCGGACGACCCTCACGGTGATCTCGGACCCCGGCGCGTACTTGGCCGCGTTGGTGAGCGCCTCCTGGACGACCCGGTGCACGGCGGCGCCGCCAGGCGAACCCGGGTCGGGGTCGGTCCCCTCCCGCAGGAGCCGGACCGGCATGCCCGCGTCGGCGGCGCGCCGTACCAGGGCGGACACCGGTTCGGCGGGCGCGTCGCCGTCGCCCTCGCGCAGCACGCCGATGACCTCGCGCAGGCGCAGGTTGGCCTCGTGGGCGGCGGTGCGCAGTTCGGCGGCGGCGTTCCGCCGGTCCGAGCCGTCGGGCGCGGACATCTCCAGGGCCGCGGCGCGCACCGCGATCAGCGCCAGGTCGTGCCCCAGGGAGTCGTGCATCCGCGTCGCGATCCGGGCCCGCTCCCGGAGGCGGGCGCGGTCGGCGTCCGCGGCGCGGGCGCGCTCCATCCGCTCGGCGATGGCCCAGCCGTCCCGCGCCAGGCGTCCGCGCAGCAGCAGGTAGCGGCCGAGGAGCCACGGGGTGACCGTGGTCAGGGCGACGGTCAGCGCCCCGCCCAGCCAGTCCACGGAGCGGGACAGGAAGGTGCGCGTGTCGTACCCGGACAGGAGTCCCGCGGCGGCGAACACGGCCAGGGTGAACACGCACGCCGCCACCACCATCGCGGTCACCGGGCGCACCCGCTCGGAGCGCAGCCCGGCCAGGAACGCCAGCGGCAGCAGCGCCAGCCACGGCGTGAGGACGAAGGTCTCCACCAGGAGCACCCCGGACGCCGTCATCTGGAGGACCGCCGCGCAGAGCATGACGGCCAGGGCGGTCAGCGGGTGCGGACGGGACAGGACGGCGGAGACGGCCAGGGCGAGGACCAGGGCGAGCGCCTCGAACACCGGGGGCCGGTCGCGGGAGTCGAACAGCTCGACGACGGTGAGCGCCCCGAGCAGGGTCCACAGGGCCGCCCCGGCGGCCGGGCGGCCCCACCGGAGCACGGTCTCGCGTGTGCCTTCCCGCATGCGCACAGGCTAGCCGGACGGCGGGGGCCGGGGCCGCCGCGGGCCCTCCCGGCCCGTCCGGGAGGGCGGCGGACCGGGAAGGGGTGTCCGCGGCCCCGCCCGGGCGGCGGTCCCGGCCGCCGTCCTATCCGCAGCCCCCGGCCGTGTCCGTGTCGAGGTCGGTCGGCGGCGGGGACAGGTCGGGGACGGGCACCCGGGCCAGGGACGGAGGGTCGGCGGCCCGCGCCTCCCGCTCCAGCCCGAGCGCGTCGGTGACCGCGTCCAGCCGGTCCAGCCCCCAGAAGCGGTGCCGCCCCACCCGGAAGTAGGGGACCCCGAACACGTCGTCCTGGTACAGGTCGTGGAGCGCCTTCAGGCCCTCCTCGCGCAGGTCCGGGTCGTGGGCGGCCGACGCGGCCGTCTCGCCGTCCAGCCCGACCGACGCGGCCAGGTCCTTGACCAGGGCCGGGTCGCAGACGTTCTCGCCGCGCTCCCACCTGGCCTCGGTGACCGCGCGGTAGAACTCGCGCTCCTTCCCCTCGCGGCGCGCGTACAGCCACGCCAGGTGCGGGACCTCCCACCACGGGTCCACGTCGACCGGCCACGACATCGTGTAGCCGAACGAGGCCGCCAACCGCTTGGTGTCGTAGAGGATGTACAGGTGCTTGGCCTTGCTCATGGGCGTGTACAGGAACTCGCCGCCACCGGCGCGCAGCCGGGCCAGCAGGTCGGCGTCGGGCTCCCAGAACGGCCGGTACTCGACGGTGTCCACCGCCTCGGGGTACAGCTCCTCCAGGCGGCGCAGCGCCATCCACGAGAACGGGCTGCGGAACGCGAAGTACAGTCTCGGCGGCTTCCTCACAGTTCGTCACCCTCCTCGTCGTGCGTCTCCGCGGGAACGGTGCCGTCCGGCAGGCGGTGTCCGCGGACGACGGCCGCCCCCGCGGCGCCGTCGGCCGAGACCGAGGTCAGCACGGACACCCGCCCGTCCAGGCCGGGGTCGGTCCGGTGGTGGGCCAGCAGCGCCGCCAGCTGGAACGGGCCGGAGGCGCTGTTGCACTCGCCGACCAGCCGCTTGACGCGGATGCGGACCGGCCCGTCGCCCAGGGCCGCCCGCACGCCCGCGTCCTCGGCCCCGTCCAGGCCCTCGACGCCGTGCTCGCCCGTGGCCACCCCCCACACCTCGTCGGCGCCCACGCCCGCCAGGCGCAGGGCCCGGACGACGCTCGCCTCCAGGGTGCGGGCGGTGTCGTCGGGCCCGCCGGTGCCGAACGCCGACGCCAGGACCTCCGCCTCCGGGGTCCGACCCCGGGAGCGGACCCGCTCGGCGTCCTCGACGACGAACACGGCGGAGCCCTCGCCCAGCGGCACGTCGTACCCCTCGGTCAGGGCCCGGTGCCCCCACGCCATGTGCGGGCTGAACTCCTCGACGGCGCCGGCGAGGAGCACGTCCGCGTGCCCGCCGCCGATGAGGTGCGCGCCGTAGCGCAGCACGTTGAGCCCGGCCATCTGGCCGCCGGCGACGGTCGCGTTCACCCCGCGCAGCTTGTGCCGGATGGCGCTGCTCCCCGCGGGGCAGTTGATCGTCGCGCCGGGGAACATCACCGGGTTGACCAGGTAGGGCCGCTCCTCGACGAGGGTGTCCCGGCTGAACTCGCTGGTGGTGCGGATGCTGCCCGCCGTCGTGCCCAGCACGAGCCCCGCGCGCCCCGCGGCGTCGCCGTCCACGGCGGCGTCGGTGGACTCCAGCGCCAGCTTGGTCGCCACCAGCGCCAGTGCGGTGCTGCGGTCCAGGTGGCGGGTGCCCTTGCGGCCCAGGTGGTCCGCGGCCCGGAAGTCCGGGATGGCGTGCGCCCGGCCGGTGGGCAGCGGGGCGTCGAACATCCCGCTGACGTCGGCGCCGCCGGTCCGGCCCGTGCGCACCGCCTCGGTGAACCCGGCCGCCCCGGTGCCGATCGGTGACACCGCCGACCAGCCGGTGACGGCCAGGACCGGGGACCCGCCCCGTGTGCTGCTCATGAGACCCTCCCGAAGACGGTGATGGCGTTGTTGCCGCCGAAGGCGAACCCGTTGTTCTGCACGATCCGCACGTCGGCCGGGCGCGCCTCGTTGGGCACCGGGTCGATCCCGCCGAGGGCCGGGTCGTGGTGGGAGAAGTTGGTGGTCGGCGGCAGGAACCCCTCCCGCATGCCGATCAGCGACGCGATGGCGCCGAACGCGCTCGACGCGCCCATGGTGTGCCCCAGCATCGACTTGACGGAGCTGATCGGCGGCGGGGCGCCGCCGAACACGTCCAGGACCGCCGTGGCCTCCGCGAGGTCGTTGGCGGGGGTGCCCGTGCCGTGCGCGCAGATGTAGTCCACGTCCCCCGGCTCGATCCCGGCGTTGGCGTGGGCCCGGCGCATGCACTCGGCGATGCCGACCGGGTCGGGGGACACCATGTGGTCGGCGTCGCAGTTGAGCCCGTAGCCCAGCACCTCGCCGTAGATTTGCGCGCCGCGCGCCAGCGCCCCCTCCAGGCTCTCCAGGACGAGGGCCGCCCCGCCCTCGGCGGTGATGATGCCGGAGCGGTCGCGGTCGAAGGGGGAGCTGACGTCCTCGGCGACCGCGCCCAGCCGGAAGAACCCGGCGTGGGCCCAGCGGAGCACCGAGTCGGCGCCGCCCGCCAGCATGTAGTCGGCCGCGCCGGTGCGGACCAGGTCGTAGGCGTACCCGATGGCGTAGTTGCCCGCCGAGCACGCCGTGGCCAGGGTCATGGCCTCACCGGTCAGGCCCAGCTCCCGGTTGACCGCGTAGGCCAGCCGGGAGGCGGGGACCTGCCGGGGCAGGTGGGGGCTGAGGCTCTCCCAGCCCCCGGCGACCTCCTCCTCGGTGAGCCGCTCGATGATCTGCGACTCCCCGCTGGTGGTGCCCATGACCGAGCCGGCCCCGGCACGCGACAGCTCGTCCGGGTCGAGCCCGGCGTCGGCGACCGCGAGCCGTGCGGCGGCCGCCGCGAACAGGCTGGAGCGGCCCCACTCGGCGGTGTCGAGCCGCTCCACCATCTCCTGCGGCGCGAAGTCGCGCACCTCGCCCGCGTTGCGGTGCGGGAACCCCGAGGCGTCGAAGGAGGTGATGGGGGAGACGCCGGACCGTCCGGCGCGCACGGCGGCGCCGAACGCGGCGGCCCCCGTCCCCACGTTGGACACGGGCCCCAGGCCCGTCACGACGACCCGGCGCATCAGGCGTTCCCCTCCGTGTACCGGGAGACGACGCGGTACACGCCGTCGAGGCTGCCCATGTCGGGCAGCTCGGTCTGGGGGACGGCGATCCGCAGGGTCTTCTCGATGCGGGCCAGGACCTCGATGGCCTGGAGGGAGTCGGCCTCGTGCTCCTCGGAGAACAGGCCGGTCTCGGAGATCTCCTCGGGCTCGACCTCCAGGACGTCGGCGACGATCTCGCGCAGTTCGTCGATGAGGGCGGTGTCGGTGGCGGTCATGGCGTCTCTCCTTGGTGTGGGTGCTGTTCGCGGTGGCCGCGAAACGGTGCGGTGGTTCGGGTCCGGGGGACGGTGCGGGCGGCGCGGCCCGGGGGCGCGCCCGGCCGGGTCAGATGACGACGCCGCCGTCCACCTGGACGATCTGGCCGGTGATGTAGGAGGCCCGGTCGGAGGCCAGGAACGAGACCAGGTCGGCGACGTCCTCGGCGCTGCCCAGGCGGCGCAGGGGGACCTTGGCGAGGGCGCTGTCGCGCACCTTCTCGCTGAGGCCCCGGGTCATGTCGGTCTCGATGAAGCCGGGCGCGACGGCGTTGACGCGGATGCCGTAGCGGGCGACCTCCTTGGCCATGGCCTTGCTGAGGCCGTTGATCCCGGCCTTGGCCGCGGAGTAGTTGCCCTGGCCGGCGTTGCCGTGGATCCCCATGACGGAGGAGATGTTGACGACGCAGCCGCGCCGGTTCTTGATGAAGTCGAAGACGGTGCTGCGGCAGAGGTTGAACGTGCCGGTGAGGTTGGTGTCGATGACCGCGCTCCAGTCGGCGGCGTCCATCACCGCCACGGGGGCGTCGCGGAGGATGCCCGCCGAGTTGACGAGGAGCTCGGGGTCGCCGAGGGCGGCCTTGGCGCCGGCGACGAAGCCCTGGACCGCCTCCAGGTCGGCGACGTCGCACGCGGCGCTGTAGCAGGCGGCGCCGGCCGCGCGGATCTTCTCGGCCGTGCTCGCGGCGGCCTCGCCGGCGCTGCGGTAGCAGAACGCGATGTCGTAGCCGTCGTCGGCGAGGCGCAGGGCGACGGCCCGGCCGATGCCCCGGGATCCTCCGGTCACGATCGCCACTGGTCTGTCCGTCATGTCGGGTCCTTCCGTTTCTCTGGTGGTGCGGGGGTGTGCCAAGGGGGTGGCCCCGTGCGCCCGGCCGAGGGGCGCGCGGGACCCGGGTGGTCTCAGGAGGGCCGTGCGCGGTCCGGTCCGGGGGCCGCCGGGACCGCGGCCTCCCCGGCGGCCGGAGGCCCGGCACCGGTCCGGGACGGGACCGGCTCCGCGCCGCGGGCGGCGGTCGCCAGGGCTACCTCCTCGGTGATCGCCCCGATCACCGCGTCGCGGGCGCGGTTCAGGTAGAAGTGGGAGCCGGGGAAGCACCGGAGCCCCTGGAAGCGCGGGGCCGCGCCGGCCCAGCCCCGCACCAGCTCCGGCCCCGCCACGGGGTCCGACTCCCCGGCGAACACGGTCACCGGGACCGGTTGCGGGCCGGGAGGGCCTGCCGCCCGCCAGCTGCGCACGAGGGCCAGGTCCGCGCGCATGCGCGGCTCGAACAGGGCCCACAGGGCGTCGTCCGCCAGCACCTCGGCGGGCATGCCGCTCAGACCGCCGACCCGGGCGCGCAGCTCGTCGGAGGACAGCCGGCGGGGGTCGTCGTCGGCCCCCGGGCCGGGCGCCGGATAGCCGGACATCCCCAGCCAGGCGGCCTCGGCCGTGCCCGAACCGGCCAGCTCCCGGACCAGCTCGTACCCGACGGCCGCGCCCATGCTGTGCCCGAACACCCCGAAGGGGACGTCCGTCAGCGGCGCCACGGCCCCGGCCAGCCGGTCGACCAGCGGTCCCATCCCGGCCGCGAACGGCTCGTGGAGCAGCCTGCCCCGGCCGGGGGCCTCGACCGCGCACACGTCCCAGCCCTCGGGGAAGCGGCGGCCCCACCCCCGGAAGGCGGTGTGCGCACCGCCGGCGTGGTGCAGCAGGAACAGCCGGAACTCCGGCGACCCGACCCGGCGGGTGCGGACCAGCGGGGAGGCGTGCGTGGTGCCCTGTGCGCTCATCGGCCCGTGACCACCACGGCCCGGGCCCGCGCCAGGACGCGCTCGCCGCCGCACAGGGCGGTGAGCACGACCCGGACGCGGGAGCCGTCCAGGACGGCGTCGACGCGGCCGGAGACCGCCAGTTCCACGCCCTCCCCGGGCGGTACGACCACCGGGCGCGCGAACCGGGTCTCGAACTCGGCGACCTGCGCCGAGGGGCCGAACCACCCGGTGACGGCGGTCGCGGCGAGGCCCATGGTGAGCATCCCGTGGGCGATGACCCCGGGAAGGCCCAGGGCCCCGGCCGCGCGTTCGTCGTAGTGGATGGGGTTGAAGTCGCCCGAGGCGCCCGCGTAGCGGACCAGGTCGGCGCGGGTGAGGGCGAAGCGCCGCTCGGGGAGCCGCGCGCCGGGTGCGTGCGACACGTCGGGGAGGGGTGCGGTGGGGGTGGTCATGGGGTGTCCGCCCAGGTGATCAGGGTGGTGGTGGCGGTGCACACGTCCTCGCCCCCGGCCGTGCGGATGTCGCTGCGCAGCGCCACCAGGTCGTTGGCGCCCAGGGTCTCCACCCGGGTGACGCGGACCTCGACGGTGAGCACGTCTCCGGGGCGGACGGGGCGGGTGTGCCGGAAGGACTGGTCGCGGTGGATGACCCGGGAGAAGTCGAAGCCCAGCTCCGGGTCGAGCACCGCCGCCTCCTGCGCCTTCATGGCGAGGACGATGGGGAAGGTCGGCGGGGCGTCGTCGCCCCCGGGCGCCCCGACGGCCGCGCGGAACTCGCGGATCTTCTCCCGGCCCACCTCGTAGGTGTCCGGGGACCGGTAGACCCGGCCGACCAGTGCGCTGTTCAGTCCCATGGCGTGCCTCCTCTCGCGTGGTGGTGTCCGGTTCCCGCGGACCGGGGCGGGACCGCCGTGCCGGCCGGGGCCGCTCTCCGGTGCCGGGTCCCCTCGGGGCGCATCAGGCGCCACCCCCCTCGCGCAGGACCAGCGCGCCGATGTTGCCGTCGTGGCCCACGGCGGTGACCAGGGCCAGGCGCGGACGGTCGGCCGGGTCGCCGCGCCACGCCGCGAGCAGCCCCGCGACCTGCATGGCGCCGGCCGCGCTGTAGCACTGGCCCACGGCCCGCGTCACGTCGCGGACGGGCGGGAGGCCGCCCAGGGCCAGGGAGATCCCCCGGCGTTCGGCGCGCTCCACGCCCACCAGGCCGGTGGACCCGGGGGAGACCTCCGTGACGTCCCCGGGGGCGACGCCGCTGCGGTCCAGGGCGCGGCGCACGTGCTCGGCGACGGCCACGGCCCGGTCCCCGCGCGAGGCGGGGTGGAAGCCCACCTCCACGCCCAGCACCTCGGCGGCGATCCCCGCGCCGCCGGCGCGCGCCGCCTCGGAGGTGGTGACCACGAACGCGGCGGCCCCCTCGCCGATCGGGGTGCCCTCGGCCAGGGTCCCCGAGACGTGCCAGCCCCAGGCGAGCGGTGCGCTCAGCTCCTCCACCCCGCCGACCACGAGTCGGTCGGCGCGGCCGAGGGACAGCACCATCCGCGCGTGCCGGAACGCGTTCATGCCGGACGCCTGGCCCGCGGCGAGGGTGACGTTGGCGCCGCGCAGCCCGTTCCAGATGGCGATCTGGCCGGCGCAGCAGTTGAGTACCGTGTTCGGGAAGCGCGACGGGTTGACCAGGTAGGGGCGCTCCTGGAGGAGCGTGTCGCCCGCCAGGTCCATGAGGCTCTGGGTGCTGCCGGTGCTGGTGGTGACGACGACCCCGGTGCGGTCGGTCGCCGCCCCCGCGGGGGCGGAGGCCAGGGCCAGCTTGGCCGCGACCAGCCCGAACCCGGTCAGCCGGTCCAGGTTGCGGGTCCCCTTGCGGCCCACGTGGTCGCGCAGGCGGAACCCCTCCACCGAGCGCACCCCGAGCGGCGGGTAGTCGTCGGCGTCGTCGCCCACCGGGGCGGAGTGGCCGATGCCGCCGGAGTCGAGCACGCCGCCCAGGGACTCCAGGCCCAGCCCGGCCGCCGACACCACGCCGGCGGACGTGATCGCGAGCGGGACGGCGGCGGGGAGCGCGGGCCGCTCCGCGGTGCCCGGTCCGGTCGCCAGGACGGTCATGCGGGCCTCCCGAGGATGGTGATGACGTTGTTGCCGCCGAAGGCGAAACCGTGGTTCTGGACGATCCGGGGGGCGGCGTCGCGCCCGCGTCCCGGGACCACGTCCAGGTCCGGCCCCAGGGCCGGGTCGACCGTGCCGACGTTCGCGGTGGGCGGTAGGAACCCCTCGTGCAGGGCCTTGCAGCACACGACCGCGCCGAACCCGCTGGCCGCGCCCATGGTGTGGCCGATCATCGACTTGATGGAGCTGATGGGCGGCACGCGTTCGCCGAACACCTCGCGCACCGCCTGTACCTCGGTGGCGTCGTTGGTGGGGGTGCCGGTGCCGTGCGCGCACACGTAGTCGACCTGGTCGGGGGTGATCCCCGCGGAGGCGTGCGCGTCCCGGATGCACGCGGCGATGCTCCCCGGGTCCGGGTGGACCATGTGCTTGGCGTCGCAGTTGACCCCGTAGCCCAGGATCTCCGCGTAGACGCGGGCCCCTCGCGCCACCGCGGAGTCCAGCGGTTCCAGGAGCAGGGAGACCCCGCCCTCGCCGGTGATGATGCCCGCGCGGTCCTTGTCGAAGGGCCGGCACACGTCGGGGGCGAGGGCGCCCAGGGCGTGGAACCCGGCGTGCGTGAAGCGGTTCACCGCGTCGGCGCCGCCCGCGAACATCAGGTCGGCCTCGCCGGTGCGCACCAGGTCGAACGCGTGGCCCAGGGCGTAGTTGCTGGCCGAGCACGCGGTCGGGACGGTCAGGGTGTCCCCGCCCAGGCCCAGCTCGGCGCCGACCGCCGCGGAGATCTGGCTGGCCGGGGCCTGCGCGACCACGCGGGACGAGAACTCCTTCATCCGCCCCGACACCCACTGCTCCCCGAGCACGGAGGACACGGTGGCCTCGCCGCTGGTCGTCCCCATGATCACGCCCGAACGGCCGTGCGACACCGCCTCCGGTTCCAGGCCCGAGTCCTCCAGGGCGAGCCGGGACGCGGCCGCGGCCAGCTGGCCGCTGCGGCCCCACCGGTCGGGGTCGATCCGGCGGAGGATCTCGCGGGGCGCGAAGCCGCGGACCTCGCCCGCCATCCGGTAGGGGAACCCGGAGGCGTCGAACGAGGTGATCTCGGCCGTGCCGTTGCGGCCCTCGCGGATGGCCGCCGCGAACGCGTCGGCGCCGATGCCGACGCTGCTCACCGCCCCGAGGCCGGTGATGACGACGCGTCTGGTCTCAGGCACGGGCCACCTCGCCGTACTCCCGGACGGCGGCGGCGAGCAGCTCGAAGTTGAGGAGCTGCGGCAGGTCGGTCTTGGGAATGACCACGCCCACCTCCTTCTCGATGCGCGCCACGACGGTGATCAGGGAGAGGGAGTCGCCCTCGTAGTCCTCCACGAAGTGCCCGGTGGGGGTGAGTTCTCCGTCCTCCAGTTCCAGTTCCTGGCTGACGATCTCGCGGAGTTTCCCGATCATCGCGCCGGATTCTTCGACGGTCGTCCTCTCGGTCATCGTGGTTCCCTTCGGATCGGAGGGCCCGCTGTTCGGGCCGGTCTTCCACCAGCTTGGCCACCGCCCGGCGGGCCGCGCAATAAGACTGCGCCTTTGTACCTCCCGTATTCATCGAAAGTGACATGCGGTCAACTTTGATCGAAAATTGATCGGTGTTTTATTCGGCGGTGCAAGGCTGTTGTCAAAGGTCAATGAATTTGCGAGAGGTGGTGCAATGGCTTCCGTCGCGGAAATGGACATCGACATTCCGGCCGACCTCGGCTTCAGGGCGACCCTCGACCGCACGCTGGTGCACCGGAGCGCGGTCTCGGAGGTCTTCGTCACCGACCTGCGCCCGGTGTCGGAGACCGACGTCGTGGCCGCGGCCCAGCTCCCCCTGAACCACGGCTACTTCAGCGACCACGGGCGGAGCCCGGCCGTCTTCGACGTGCTCCTCCTGCTGGAGGCGGGCCGGCAGGCGGCCATCGCCGGGACCCACGCCCACATGGGCGCCAGGGCCGGCACGCAGATGATCGTGGACCGGTTCGCCATCGACACGGACCCCGCCGCGCTGCTGTGCGGCGACCGCCCCGGCGAGCTGGTGATCGACAACCGGTTCACCGTCGTCCGCCGCAGGAGGGACCGGGTCCGGGCCGGGCGCGTGGAGCAGGTGTTCCGCGTGGACGGGGTCCGGGCCGGCACCCACACCATGGACGTGCTGTTCCTGACGCCGGGCGAGTACGAGGCCGTCCGCCACGCCCAGCTGGGCGGGCCCGCGCCGCTGACGAGCGGGCAGACCGCCGCGCCGGCCGGGGTCGAGCCGCGGACCGTCGGCCGCACCAACCCCCTGAACGTGGTCCTGGGCGCCCCCGTGGCCCGCGACGGCGCGCTCACCGCCGAGGTCCGGCCCCGCTGGGACAACCCGTCCCTCTTCGACCACCCCTACGACCACCTGCCGGCGGCCGTCCTCACCGAGGCGGCCCGCCAGCTGGCGCTGGCCGTGCCCGTCCCCGGCGGCGCCGGGACCCCGGGGGCCCGGCGCGTCACGGGCGTCCGCGCCGGCTTCACCGGCTTCGCGGAGCTGACCTCCCCCGTGCTCGCCTCCACCCCGGCGGACGGGGCCGCGACCGGGGAGCGCCGCGTCCGCTTCGAGCAGGACGGCGCCCGGATCGCCGACACCACCCTGACCGTCACCGACACGTCCCGCCTCGGGACGGAGGAGACCCCACGATGAGCACTTCCCGCGTCACCGCGGTGTGGACCGACTTCGGCGGCGTCCTCACCCCGCCCATCGCCGAGACCATGCAGAAGTTCTGCGCGCGCACGGGCATCGACGCGCACGCCCTGCTCACGGTCATCGGCGAGGTCACCGAGGGCTTCGGCACCGACGACTACATGGAGCCGATCGACACCCCGCTCGTCACCGAGGCCGAGTGGCTGGACCGCATCGGCGTCCTTCTGCGGGAGCGGTACGGCATCGACCGCCGCATCACGACCCTGGCCGACGACTGGTTCGAGGACCGCGAGACCAACCACGCCTGGGTCGCCGAACTGGAGGCCCTGCGCTCCCGGGGCGTGTTCGTCGGGATGCTCTCCAACATGGTCCCCACCTGGGACGCCCACTGGCGCCGCATGGTGGACGCCGACGCCCTCTTCGACGACGTGGTGATGTCCTTCGAGGTCGGCGCGCGCAAGCCCCAGGCCGCGGTGTTCGACCTGGCCGCGCGGCGCGCGGGCGTCCCCCCGGAGCAGTGCCTGCTCGTGGACGACAACGAGCGCAACTGCGAGGGCGCCCTCGCGGCGGGCTGGCGGGCCATCCGCTTCGGGGACACCGCCGAGGCCGCCGCCGAGCTGGCGCGCCTGGTCGGCACGCCCGAGGACGCCGTCCGATGAGCCGCCGCGTCCTCGTCACCGGGGGCAACCGCGGCATCGGTCTGGCGGTCGCGCGCATGTTCGCCGCCCAGGGGGACGAGGTCGTCGTCACCCACCGGGACGGGTCGCCGCCCGACGGGCTCGACGGCGTGCGCTGCGACGTCCGCGACCCCGGCTCCGTCGAGGAGGCGGTCGAACGGGTCCGCCGGGACCACGGGCCCGTGGAGGTCCTCGTCTCCAACGCCGGGATCACCCGGGACGGCCTCCTCCTCGGCATGAGCGACGCCGAGTTCACGGAGGTCGTCGACACCAACCTGGTGGGTGCGCTGCGCGTCACCCGCGCGGTCCTCACCGACATGGTGCGCGCCCGGTGGGGCCGCCTCGTCTACGTCTCCTCCCTCACCGGCCTCGTCGGAGCCCCCGGCCAGGCCAACTACGCCGCGTCCAAGGCCGGGCTCATCGGCCTCGCCCACTCCGTCGCCCGAGAGGTCGGCAAGCGCGGGATCACCGCGAACGTCGTCTCCCCGGGGCTGGTGGACACCGACATGACCTCCGATCTCGCGGGCCCGCGCCGCGAGGCCCTGATCGGCCGCACGGCGGTGGGCCGCGCCGGGACCCCCGAGGAGGTCGCCGCCGCCGTGCGCTTCCTCGCCTCCGACGGGGCGGGCTACGTCACCGCGGCGAACATCCCCGTCAACGGCGGCGCCGAGGTCGGCTGACCCGGCACGCCCGCCGCGGACCGCCCCCGTACCCGGGACGGCCGCGGACCCCGACCACGGAACGGAACGACAGCCCGGCGGCCGCAGCGCCGCCGGACCGACACAGCGAAGGAAGACACCCATGTCCCAGACCGAGACCACCCTCGACATCGCCCACAAGATGGGCGACATCTTCAACGGGCTCGACGCCGAGGTCGCCCACAAGTACGTGGCCCCGGAGTTCGTCGACCACGAGGCCCCTCCCGGCACCCCCGGCGGCCCCGACGGCTACCTCGGCACCGCGAAGTGGATGAACAGCGTCTTCGCCGACGCCAGGTGGGACCGGATCGACAGCTTCGCCGACGGTGACAGGGCCGTCATCCACCTGCGCTTCACCGGCCGCCACGTCCGCGAGTTCCTGGGCATCGAGGCCACCGGCGCCGACGTCGCCTTCGAGCACATGCACATCTACCGGGTCCGGGACGGCAAGGTCGTCGAGCACTGGGGCTGCCGCCAGGACCTGTTCCTCATGCTCCAGATCGGCGCCGTCCAGCTCGACCTGCGCCCCTTCACCCCCGACGAGGAGCCCGTCTCCTCCTGACCGCCGGCGGGGACCCGGGTCCGCCCGGGTCCCC
>NZ_JBSHDN010000045.1:31916-38583 GCF_053616335.1 Nocardiopsis sp. NPDC055824 | reverse complement strand
GCCCCTCACGCGCTGTCGGCCGGCGCCGCGCCCGGCACGGGGGCGGTCCGGTCCGGTGTCCGCAGCCGGGCCAGGACGCCGAGCACGAGCAGCGCCTGCGCCGCGGTGTAGGTGAGCATCACCCAGAAGCCGTCCCCGGGGAGGCCGAACCCGGGGACGAACGCCCCGAGGGCGATCAGGCCGTCGGAGACGAGGAACAGCGCCCCGCCGGCCCCCGCGAGCGGGTGCACCCCGGTGGCGAGGACCGCCGCCGCCCCCAGGCAGAGTCCGTACAGGAGCACCGGGACCAGCAGGTCTCCCGCGCCGGGGGCGCAGGCCAGGGTCAGCGCCCCCACGACTCCGGCGTAGGGGACGAGGAGCGCCCGGCGGCGGTGGAGGACGCTGTCCGACCGCAGGGGCGCGAAGGCGACGGCGTACACGACCTGCGCGACGAGGAAGAACCCCACCATCAGCAGGAACGCGGTGTCGCCCGAGGCCAGTGCGGGCGCGGTGTCGCCGAGCCAGGAGAGGCCGAGGGCGGTCGCGGCCAGGACCGCGAGGCGTGCGCCCGGCCGGGGGGCCTCTGCGAGGAGGACGACGGCGAGGACGGGCATCAGCAGCGCCTGTGTCGGGCGGGACCAGTCGTCGGCGCCGTACCACTGGACGACGAGGTGGACGGCGGACAGCGCGGTGTAGAGGGCCAGCAGGGCCCGTGCGAGGGGGCGGCGGGGGAGCATCGCGCCATCCTAGGCGCCGCACCGCACCGTGCCGAGTGGGCCCCGGGGCGCCCGCCGCGGGGGCGCTGTGCGTGCGGGGGCGGTGGGAGGGGTGGGGCCGCGGTGGCGTCCCCGGGGTCCTCGGAGGGGGTTCGGATCCTCCCGAAGGAGATCCCGGTTACATCCCGTCAACGGTTTCCTGCCCCCGGAGGACAGAACTTGCTCCCTGCCGAGTGACTAATCGCTTTCCGGTCCAACCAAAACTGCGCCGACGTGCACAGCCCCACCTTGAGTTCCATGAACCATTGCTGTGGTATGCACCTTTTGGGAAGTTCTACCGTTGCGCGCAATGCGCTGTTGGCGGGGAAACGCGGAGTCACGGAGGCCCCTCCCAACCCCCACAATGCCTCACTATAGGGATGGGGTAGACAAGGGCGTGGCGGATACGCCGTCCGAAGCGGGCGGCGCGGAACTGTGTGCAGGAGGCGGGGATGGCGAAGGCGTCACGACGCGGCACCGCCGTACGTGACCGGGAGGGCGACGAGATGGAGTTCGACGCCCCCCGAACCCGACGGCCCCGTGCCGGGTCGGGCGGGCGCTGGTGGGTCGGCGTGGGACGCGCCGTCCTGTGGGCGTTCATCATCGTCGTCGTCTTCAACGGCATCTGGTTCCCCCTGCGCGGGGGGTTCGCCCTGCCCGCGGCGTCCGAGGAACCCGAGCAGGCGGAGGAGCCCGCCTACCCGGAGACGGCGGCCGCGGCCTTCGGGCTCCGGTTCGCCGACGCCTACCTCGACACCGCCGACACCGAGGCGCGGCTGTCGGCCCTGGCGGCGTTCGTCCCCGAGGGCGAGGCGGCCGGACTCGAGGTCCCCGCCGACAGCCTCACCGGGGACAACCTCACCGTCGTCGCCGTGGACGTCCACGACGACCACAACGCCTCGATCATCGTGCGGGCCGACGTCAACGGCGAACCCATGCGCCTGGACGTGCCCGTCTACGCCGACGGGGACTCCCTGGTGGTGGCCGGCGCCCCGGCCTTCCTCGCCCCGCCCAGCCGGGCGAGCCTGCCGGAGGACGCCTCCTTCGAGACCGACCCGCAGGCCGCAGAACAGCTCACGGAGGTGCTGCCGGGCTTCTTCGAGGCCTACGCGGGGGAGCCCGCGCACCTGGAGCGCTACGTCGAACCGGGCGTCACCATCGCCCCACTTCCGGAGAACAGCCTGGAATTCGTCGAACTGTCCGATATGGCGGTGCCATCACAGTCCCCGAACGGGGATGATGACGTACGACAGGTAGCGGCGACGGTCACGTGGAGCGTTCCGGCCCCCGACGGGGCCGAAGCCGGGCGGGTGACGCAGAACTACCTGGTCACGGTCGTCGACTCCGGTTCCGAGTGGCACGTCCGCGACATCCAGGGAGCCCCTCGCTCGTTCGGCGGGTGACGGGGCCAGTAGGCAAGGAGACGAGAAGAACCATGAGCACACCGGTCACGACAGCGGAGGACGGCGCCTGACATGCTCCCCCTGCTGTCATCCACACCTGACGTGTTCCATGCCGTCGGCGCCACCGACCTGCTGACCCTCGCGGTCGAGACCACCCCGACGGAGAACGCCCCCGACACCGGGGGCCTCGCCGACTTCCTGCGCGGCTTCTTCGGGCCCCTCTTCCTCGTCATCGTGTCCATCGTGGCGGTGTTCTTCCTGTTCACGAGGGAGATCACGCGGTTCGCGCAGTTCATCATCCTGGCGATCTTCATCGGGATCGTGTTCTACGTCCCCGGCATCATCGAGGTCATCGCAGTGGCGCTCGCCCGAGCGATGGGCGTATCGACGGAATAGGCGAGGGAGGCCGGGAACGTGGATCTGCCCACGTACACCAACATCTGGCGTATCGAGAAGCGGCTGTACAAGCTCTACGATTTCCGGCTGCCCATGCCGCTCCCGGTGGGCACGTTCGGGGTCGCCCTGGGCGTGTTCGCGCTCTGGGTGGTCCTGCTCAGCATCCTCAACGCGCCCTTCGCGTTCGGCAACGGCTGGCACCTGGTGCTCTGGGTCGTGCCCCCCGGGGTGATCACGGTGCTGGCGACGCGGCCGGTCATCGAGGGCAAGCGGCTCACCGAGCTGCTCATCTCCCAGGCGCGCTTCCTCGCCGAGGCCAGGGTGTACACCCGCCTGGCCCCCGAGTACGAGCCCTCCGAGGTCCGCGTGGCGGTGCGCGTGTGGCACCGCGACCCCGAGGCGGGCCCCCTGGCCGTACCCAGGCGCCGCCGCGCCGGGCGCCGGGCGGTGGAGGCCGCCCCCGCCGCGGTCCCGGCCGAGGAGACCACGGCCGTGCGCCCCGTGCCCGCGGCCGCGCCCCCGCTGCCCGGCCTGGCCGAACGCGTCTCCGCGTCCGCGTCGGCGGTCGAGGAGGCGCCGGCGCCCGCCGCGGCGGGAAGGGGCTCCGGGGGCGGGGACCGCGAGCCGGTCCGCGTCTCCGCCGCACCCCTGCTCCCGGCCTCCGCCGTGAGCGCGCCCGCCGCGCCCTCCCGGGTCGCCTTCCCGGGGGAGCGGACCGCGCCGGAACGGACCGGCGGGTCCGGGGACGCCGGGGCCCCCGCGCGCGAGGAGCGCGTACCGGTCGCCGTCGCGTCCCTCGCGCGACCCGGTGACCGGGCTCCGGAGGACGACCGGGGCGAGGAGTTCCACGCGTCCGAGGCCTCCGCGGGGTCCCACGGGGACCCCGGCACGCCGGATGGTCCCGACGGGCCGCGCCGGGGGGTCGGCCGCCGCGTGCTCAACTACTTCGGGTGGGGCCTGCGACCGGAGCGCCCCGCCGCCCCGGAGGAGGCCGGGAGCGGCGACGACGGCGAACGGGACGCGTTCGACGAGGAGCCGGTCCACCGGACCGAGAACGACGAACAGCGCGACAGCGACGCGTGGTTCGCCAACCTGCGCGCCTCCTCCGGCGAGACCCCCGTCGGCCTCACCTCCAAGAACGCCTACTCCCTCGGTGACACCGGCGCCCTCAGCCGGGACGAGGTCGCCGACGCCGTCGCCGGGAACCGGGGACCGGGACGGGAGCGCCGCCGTGCCGAGGAGGTGATGTCCGCCCCCGACCCCGAACCGCAGGACGACACCCCCGCCGCGCGGCGCCTGCGCGGCCGCACCCAGGGCATCCGGGTCGCGAAGGACCTGGAGGAGCGCCGCACCGAGCAGGTGCGCGAACGGGGCCCCAAGGAGCAGCGCCCCGTCCGGGCCCAGGGAATCGGCCTCCCCGAAGCGGGGACCGCACCCGCCCCCGGCGAAGGGGACCGGGCCCCCGAGGAGCCCCGGGTTCCGCGCCGCCGGGGACGCCCGCACGCCGCCCCGTGGGACCTGGACGAGGAGCGGGCCGAGGAGGGCCCCGCCGACCACGCGGACCTGTCCGACTACGCGGTCCGCTTCGCGGCCGCCACCGGTCGGCCCGCCGCGGAGACCGCCGTGCCGTGGCTGCCCCCGGCCGCCGCCTCCCCGGCGGAGGCGGACCGCGTGGACGCCGGGCAGGCACCGGGACACGGGACCGGTCCGGCTTCCGGCCAGGACGCGCGGGCCACCGGCGACGCCGCCCACGACACCGCGGAACCCGGGGCTCCGGCCGCCTCCGCCACGGTCACCGAGGCCCCGCAGACCCCGCAGGCCCCGGTCGCACGGGAGCAGGCGCAGACCCGGATCCCGCGCCCCCCGGAGCCTCACGGAACGGGGCCCGCGGCCGACGCCGCGGACGGTGCCGGGGCGGCCCGCACCGCGGCCGCGGTCCCCGCCCCGGAACTGGACCACGGCACCGGCGAGCAGGACGCCATGCCCCGGAGGCCGGAGGAGGAGCCGGAGGACCGGGGACCGGAGTGGGACGCGCACATGTCGGTGCTCGACCGGCACCTCATCACGGCGGACACCCCGGCGCCGCCCCGTCCCAAGTTCGCCGACGCCGTCCCCACCACCGAACGGGACGCCCCCCGCGACCCCGGCGAGTGGTTCGAGGACGGGAAGAAGCGCCACCCGGACCAGCCCAAGGTCGGCGACCGCGGCAACCCGGTCATCCCGGCCGGCGAGCTGCGCGAGGACGGCGCCGCCGTGTCCGGACCCGCCGACGACCCCGGCGCGGAGGCGGCCAGGACGGAGGCCGCGGAGCCGGTGCGTCGCGCGCCGGAACCGGAGGAGGCGGAGACGGCCGGGCCGACGGAGGCGGTCCCGGAGCCGGACGCCCCGGAGGAGGGGGCCAAACCGCCCACCCAGCTCGACCACGGGACCGGCGAGCTCGTCAGCTTCGCCGAGGTCCGCGACGAACCGGAGCGGGCCGACCGCAACGTGCGCGCGGACCCCGGCACGGGAACGGCGCGCCGGCGCACGGTCTCCGACCTGGAGGAGGCCGAGGCCGCGGCCCTGGCCCGCCGCCGCGCGGCCGCGGTCCGCGACGCCGGGCGCGGGGAGGACGGCCGCGCCGACGGCGTACGCCCGGCGGGGACCCGCTCCGAGATCGCCCGCTCCGAGGCGGCCGGTTCCGGGGCGGAGGCCGCCGCCGAGGCGGCCCCGCGGACCAGGTGGACCATGCGCGCCACCGGCGCGGCGGAGGACGTGCCGCCCGCCCGGGAGGACACCTCCGCACCGGATCAGCGGGACGCCCCCGCCGACGCGGACGGGCACGAGAGCGCCGCCCGCGACCCCAGGGGCAACCCCAGCATGGCCGACGCCCTCGCGGCGGAGGGCCCCGGATCCGAGGACCTGTGGTTGCGGGAGACGGGGGAACCCGGCGACGGGGCCGGGGCGCCCGACACGGGGCAGGACCCCCGCCCGGACCCGGGGTCCGCGGACGGCGCCGACCCCGGTGACGGCGTCTTCCACCGGGTCGCCCAGAACGCCCGCAAGCTCGGCCAGCTCTTCGGGCAGCCCGTCCCGGGCGACGAGCCCGAGCCGTCCGCCCGGGACCCCCGGCCCCAGCTGGAACTCGACCACGGCACGGGCGAGCAGGAGAGCCTGGGCGACACGCCCAACGGCGTCCCGTCGCAGCGGCCCCGGCCCTCCGAGCCCGTCAGGGAGCCGGAGGAGCCCCTCCGCGGCGAGCCGGGCGGCAGCGAGTCCGGCGGCACCCGGGGCTGGCGACGCCTCGCCAAGGTCGTCACCGGCGGGGCGGCGCCCGTCCGCTCGGACCTGCCCCCCAGCGACATCGAGCGGCTGCGCACCCCGCTGGAGGGCCCGCGCAGCCTCGTGGTCCTGGGGTGCACCGGTGGGGCGGGGCAGACGGTCACCACCCTGATGATCGGCCATACCCTGGCCGCGCACCGCGACGACCTGGTCGTCGCGGTCGACGTCAACCCCGGACCCAACGGCCTCTCCCGCAGGGTCGGGGCCCAGACCCCGGAGACCCTGACCGCCCTGCTCGCCAACGCGGACGCGATCGGCGACTACGCCCGGATGAGCGGCTACACCAGCCGGTCGGGCACCGGCCTGGAGGTCGTCCAGACCCTGGACGACCCCTACGTCCAGACCCTGGACGACCGCGACTACGGCCAGCTCGCGTCCCTGCTCGGCTCGTTCTACGGCATCACCCTGCTGGACCCCGCGGCCACCGGCGTCGCGCGGGCGCTGCCGGTCGCGGACGGCCTGGTACTGGTCGCCCCGGCCAACGCCGACGCCGAACGGGCGGTCTCGATGACGTTCGACTGGCTGGACGGCAACGGCTACAACGCGCTGCGGGCCAACTCGGTGCTCGTCGTCAACGGGGTCAGCAAGCGCAGCCTCAAGGACGTCGACGCCGCCGAGCGGGTCGCGCGCGGGCGCTGCCGGGCCATCGTCCGCATCCCGTGGGACGACCACCTCGGCTCGTCCTACACCAGGATCGACGTCGGGGCCCTGCGCCCGGCCACCAAGCGCGCCCACGGTGCGCTCGGCGGCGTCCTCGTCAACGCGCTCGTCCGGTAGCGGCCGGGCCCGGCCCCGGGCGCTCCCCGACAGGGG
>NZ_JBSHDN010000045.1:0-31906 GCF_053616335.1 Nocardiopsis sp. NPDC055824 | reverse complement strand
AGCCCCCGCGGGGCTCCGGGCGCCGCTACGGCACGGGGACAGGGCGAACCGCCGCGCGGGCAGGAGCGGGGCCCGTCCGCGCGGCGGTGGCTCAGCGGCCCACGGGGGTGAAGTCCCGGGAGGCGATGTGCTCCGGGCGCGGCCCCGAGGAGCCGAACGGCGCGGTGCAGGCGTTCTCGACGCTGTTGAACACCACGAACACGTCCGACCGCGGGTGCGGCGTGATGTTGTCACCGGAGCCGTGCATGCAGTTGGCGTCGAAGACGGTCGCCCCGCCCGCGGGACCGGTCAGCACCTCGATGCCGTGCTGGTGGGCGAGCAGCGAGAGCGAGCTCTCGTCGGGCACGCCGACGCCCCGCGTCTTGGGCGGGGTCCGGTGGTGCGGGCTCGGGGCCGGGTCCACGCACGAGACGAACGTGCGGTGCGAGCCGGGGATGGCCATCAGGGCGCCGTTGTGGGGGTGGTTCTCGGTCAGGGCGACGGAGAAGCTCACCGCCCGCATCCGTGGCATGCCGTCCTCGGCGTGCCACGTCTCGAAGTTGGAGTGCCAGAAGAACGAGCCGCCGCCGAAGCCGGGCTTGTGGTTGACGCGGCTCTGGTGCACGTACACGTCCGATCCCAGGATCTGGCGTGCGCGCTCGACCAGGCGCGGGTCGTTGACGAGCTCGGCGAAGACGTCGCTGAGCTCGTGCACCGCGTAGACCGACCGGACGCCGCCCGACTCGGGGTCGACGACCACGCGGTCGTCCCCCCGGAGGCCGGGATCGGACGACAGCCGCTCCAGCTCGGCGCGGTAGGCCTGGACCTCCTCGCCGCTGACGAGGGAGTCGATCCGGGTGTAGCCGCGTTGGTCGTAGTCCGCGATCTCCTCCGCGGAGAAGGGCCCGCCGTCGGCAGACCCCCACACGGTGGGGGACCTGCGGTACAGGAGTGCGGGTTCGTGGGCCTTGCGGGTCGGGTACTCGTCCGCGGTCGGTATGTCTATCAGGAGAGTCATGGCCTGTCCCCGTGGGGTTCGTCCTCTCTGAGGTAGACGGCGTTCCCTACGACATGCGAACTTAACAAATATCGACCCGGATTTCCTGAATGGCCGAAGGCTCCCGTGTTTGTCGTTTACTTTTCCGGGTAGGACCGTTTTACTTATGGGCTGAAACGCATAATCGCGCTCTCCCCGGCACGGTCCCCCGTCCGCCCCCGGCGTTCGGATCCTCCGGGCCCACCTGCCCTCCGTCACCCTCGGTGTCCCTGGTCGGCATGCCCGGACATCCGCGCAGGTGGCCGTGTCGCCGTCACAGACAACGAAACACGCCGTCACCCAGGGCGATTTCCTTGTGATCTGGTTCACGAGTATATGGTACAGAGCTTGGTTCAAAATTAAGGGGGCGGACGCGGGGACGTCACTTCCGAACAGGTGCGAATTCCCTGTCCGGGACTGGCGCGGAAAGCGCCGTTACCCCACAGTAGTGGGGTCCTTGTTTCCTCGACCCGCTCAAGAGGAGAAATAACGTGACCCCCTTCCCCCGCGCGGTCCCGCGCGTACTCGCGGCCGCCGCCGCGGCGGCCCTCGCCGCCGTCATCGGATGGTCCTCGCCCGCCGCCGCGGACCACGTCCTGCCGCCCAACATCCCCAGCACCTCCGAGGCCCGTACCCAGCTCGGCTCCCTGACCGTCGCGGCCAAGGGGCCCCAGACCGGCTACGACCGCAGCCTCTTCCCGCACTGGAACGTCGTCGACAGCCCCTGTACCGCCCGCCAGGTCGTCCTGCTCCGCGACGGGCACGACGTGGTCACCGACGACGACTGCCAGCCGACCTCCGGCAGCTGGTACAGCGCCTTCGACGACTCCTGGGTGTACGACGAGCCGTCCGACATCAGCGTCGACCACCAGGTGCCGCTGAGCGAGGCGTGGAAGACCGGCGCGGCCGACTGGTCCACGTCCCGGCGCGCCGACTTCGCCAACGACGTCACCAGCTCGCAGCTGTGGCTCGCCACCCCGTCCAGCAACGGCTCCAAGGGCGACAAGGACCCGTCCCAGTGGATGCCGACCAACACCTCCGTCCACTGCGACTACGTCAAGTCCTGGATCAACGTGAAGTACGTGTACGACCTCACCGTGACCTCCGCGGAGAAGTCCTCCATCCAGGGCACCCTCGACTCCGCCTGCTGAACGGCGACCGCCGCCGCGTGACCGCGGTTCCCCTCTCCGGGCCCGTCCCCCCGCAGCGGGGGGACGGGCCCCTCCCGTACGGGCGCGAGTCACGTTTTCGCGGGGATTCTGGCGCGCCGTAACCCCGTCCGCTTCTACGGCCCCGGCACGATGCTCCACTATGGAGGGTGGCACAGGCGGCAGGCCCGGGTGCGTCCGCCGTCCGGGCGCACCCCGACACGCGACGCGACCAGAAGGGCTCAGAGATGACCGGTACCAGGGGGACCCGCGGCGCGACCCGCCTCACGGTCCGCTACTTCGACGACCGCGTGCTCTTCAGCGACAGCGAGGCCTGGGCCTACTTCCGGCTCCCGACGGTGTCGTACGAGTTCACCACCCCCGAGGAACGCCAGGCCCTGGCCACCAACATCACCATCGCCCTCGCCGCCATCCGCATGAACGACGCCGAGGTCCACCTGCGCGTCGCCCACCGCACCTACCCGGCCGCCCAGTGGGCCACCAGCCTGGACGGGACCTCCGACTCCGGCCCCGGCTGGTACGACTACCTCGACGAGATGTACCGGCACGTGTGGGCCAAGGACTTCTGGACCAAGGAGGTCTACCTCGGCGTCCGCCTCGGCCTGCGCGGCTCCGGCACCGGCCTCGGCCTGTTCTCCCAGGTGTTCGGCGCCTACCAGCGCACCGAGGAGGTCCTCGGCATCAACGACGACGCCGTGGACGACAAGGAGATCGCCCGCTGGACGGACCAGTCCGAGCGGCTCGGCCGCGCGCTGGCGGCCAGCTCCCTCCACGCGCGCCACGCCACCTCCGACGAGATCGCGTGGCTCGTCAGACACTCGGTCAGCGGCTCCGCCGAGGAGGTCAGGCCCTCCGCCGCCGGCCGCCGCACCTGGGGACGCGGCGAGATCGAGGCGCTGGTGGACGGGGTCGTCCACAACGGCCGCTCCATGCTCCGCCTCGAACAGCCCTCCGGCTCCACCTACGTCGCGTTCCTGTCGTTCGCCCGCTTCCCCGACCTGATGCCCTTCCCGGACGGCGAACCGTGGCTGCACCACGCCGACGCGCTCCCCTTCCCGGTCGAGGTGTCCCTGCGGATGAAGCTCATCCCGCCGGCCAAGGCCTCCAAGGACGTCGGCCGCAAGCTCGCGCACGCCCGCGACATGGACGCGCACATCCGCGAGGCAGGGGTGGAGGCGCCCATCGCGCTCGCCGAGCAGATCGACGCCGCCCGCATGCTGGAGCACGGCATCACCAAGGAGCGGCTGCCCTTCGTCTACGGCTGGCACCGGCTCATGGTGTCCGCACCCACCGAACGCCTCCTCGTCCAGCAGGTCGAGGCCGTCGTCGAGCACTACCGCGACATCGGCATCGACGTCATCAACTCCACCGGCGACCAGTTCTCGCTGTTCAACGAGTCCCTGCCCGGTGACCGCATCCGGCTCCAGGCGTACGCCCAGCGCCAGCCCCTGCGCACCATCGCGGGCGGCATGCCCACCGCCACCGTCGAGGTCGGGGACCGCGTCGACCGCAGCGGGGGCGGCTGGGTCGGCCCCTACATCGGCGAGAGCATCGGCCGGGCCCGCTCCATCGTGCACTTCGACCCGATGGTCGCCGCCGCGCGCAACCGCCCCACCGCCATCGCCATCACCGGCGAGCCCGGCGGCGGCAAGACCACCCTGGCGCTCCTGCTCATCTACCAGCTGGCCCTGCGCGGCGTCACCGTCGCCGCCATCGACCCCAAGGGCGACGCCGAGTCGCTCGTGGAGCTTCTCCGGCGCCGGGGCCGCAAGGCCAGGATCATGTCGCTGGGATCGGCCCAGCCCGGGCTGCTCGACCCGTTCGCCTTCGGCGACGACCTCGCCGCCAAGAAGACCATGGCCACCGAGACCCTGCGGCTCCTGCTGCCCCGCATGAGCGAGGAGCGCGAGTCCGCCATGATCCAGGCGGTGGCCGCCGTCGCCAACCAGCCCCGCCCCTCCCTCGCCAAGGTCGTCGACCACCTCGTCTCCTCGCCCGGAGCCGCCTCCCGCAACCTGGGCGCGGTCCTGCAGTCCATGTCCGAGATGCGGCTCGCCTCGCTGTGCTTCGACCCGCAGGGCGAGACGCAGATCGACACCGAGGGCTGGACCACCGTGTTCACCCTGGGCGGGCTCACCCTGCCCGACTCCGGTGTGGGCCGCGACGACTACTCCTACGAGCAGAGGCTCTCCGTCGCCCTGCTCTACCTGGTGTCCCAGTTCGCCCGCCGCCTGATGAACGGCCTGGACCGCCACCTGCCCAAGGCGATCTTCCTGGACGAGGCGTGGGCGGTCACCTCCACCCCCGAGGGCGCCAAGCTCGTCCCCGAGGTCTCCCGGATGGGCCGCTCCCGCAACACGGCGCTCATCCTCGTCTCCCAGAACGCCGGGGACCTCCTGAACGAGCAGGTGACCAACTGCCTCTCCTCGGTGTTCGCGTTCCGCTCCAGCGAGCGCTTCGAGGTGGAGAGCGTCATGGCCCTGCTCGGGGTCGACCCCACCGAGGACCACCTCGCGGTGCTGCGCAACCTGGGCAACGGCGAGTGCCTGTTCCGGGACCTGGACGGCCGGGCCGGGCGGATCGGCGTCGACCTCGTCTCCGACCGGCTGCTGCGCTGGCTCGACACCAACCCCACCCGGCAGCGCCCGGGGGAGGAGGACGACCTGGTGGCGGCCGGACACGACGAACCGGTCTGACGGGTCCGCGTCGCGGACGGGACCCGCAGGTGGCGGCGGCCCCCCGCGGGCCGGGCGCCGGGCGCGGCAAAGGCGTCCCGGGCGGCAGGTTCGGGGCGGCCCCGGGGTGGGCATCTCCTATTTTGTCGGGCTCCTCCCCGGGTGCCCGCCCCCGCCCCGCCTCCCGACAGACCCACCACTCACGAGGGACCGCCCATGAGTGAGGACGTCATCCGGCCGCGACCCGTCATCGACCCCTCCCTGCCCGAGGAGCTGCGGGAGGAGGTCACCTGGCAGGCGCGCGCGCCCGACCGCTTCCCGCGCCGGTACGACACCGGGTCGGCAGGGCGCCGGGCCCGCCTGAGGGAGGGCGGCGTCCAGCTGCTCGGGGTCGGGTTCACCACGGCACTGGCCCTGTTTACCGCCGGCTGGTACCTGGGCATGGTGATCGTCAGCATCAGTCTGGTCGCCTATGTCGCCGCCCTCGCCTGCCGCGGGGACGCCCGCCCCGCGGTGCGCGCCACGGGGGCCCTCGTCGGGGCCGGCGCCGTCGCCGCCGCCCCGGTGTGGCTGACGGACGTCGTCCCGCAGGACCCGTTCCCGGGCATGCCCTGGGCGCTGTTCGGCGTCCTCGTCGCCATGGTCGCCGCCGACGCCCTCACGTCGGGCGCCGGACGGACGGTGGAGGGGCCCAGACAGCAGTTCGTGGTCCTGTCCGACGACCTCACCGAGGCCGACCGCGCCCTGGTCGCGGAGGTGCAGCGCACGATCGACCTGGTGTCGGACGCCCGGGCCGACCTCGGTGCGGACGCGCTGGACACCGACCGGGCGCTGGCGGTCCTCCGCGAGCAGGAGTGGCGGATCGCCTCCCTCCTCGCCCGGCAGCGGGAGCTGCGCCGCGCCCACGCGCGCCGGTGGCAGCGGGCGTCGTCGCCCAGGGTCCGGGACGCGCTCAGACCCCAGCGGGAGCACCTGGGCGCGGTCGAGGACGCGGTCCGCGCCCGGGTCGCCCAGATCACCGCGTACGGGGTCCTGGTCGAGCAGGCGGTGGCCGCCCACCGGGAGTGGGAGCAGTGCCAGGAGGCGGTGGACTCCACCGCCGACTACGTCGACCACCGGGTGTCCGCCGGGTTCCTCGGCACCGCCTCGGCGGACGTGTCCGAGCTGTGCGCCACCGCCGAGTCGGCCCGCAGGGTGCGCGACGAGCGGGTCGAGCGCATGCTCACGGCCGACAGGCTGCTCACCGCCCCCGGATGAGGCGTTGCGCGGTCGCGGACCCGCTCAGGCGACGCCCCCGCCGAACCCGAAGTGGGACCGCACCCGCTGCGGGAGCAGCAGCAGGCCGCCGATCGCCACGTTGAACACCAGCAGCAGCACGTAGAACGCCAGTTGCTCCGGGTTGTAGATCAGCACCGAGAACAGGCCGAAGAACAACCCGATCGCCGCGATGCCCTGGACGATCACCACCGCCCCGAACACGAGGCGTGAGCGCAGGACCGCCCCGGCCGCCCCGATGACCGAGTAGGACCCCCACAGGCCCAGGAGGAGTACCGTGCCCCAGCCCGTGGGGCCCCCGTTGACGGCCTCGGCCGCGAACAGCACGGTGAGGAACAGCAGGTAGGCGGCGTTGAGCGCCAGCATCACCGCCGCGACGAGCACCTGCACCGGCCTGCCCGCCGCGGGCGCGCCGTGCGCCCACGTCCCCCGGCCCCCGGGAGCCGGCGGCGCACCGCTCCCCGGGGCGAAACCGGCGCGACCGGAGCCGTGCCCGGGGGCGGCGGGCCTCCCGTTCAGGGTGAAGTGCCCGGTCCCCGGCGCCGCGGGCGCGTGCGGGGCCTGCGCCCCGTACCGCCCGGCCGGCTGCTGCCGGTACGGGCGGCCGGGCGCCGTCATGGGGTGCGGGGTGTCGTGCGCCCCGGGCGCGGCGGGTCCCGCGGGGTTCGGCCGGTGTGCCGGGTGGCCGCCCGACACCCCCGTGTGCGCGGGCGGCCCCTGGGGCTCCTGGGGCCCCGAACCACCGGACACCGACGGGATCCCCATCACGCCGGGCACCGTGGGGCCGCCCGGGGCCCCGGGCCTCAGGGTGTCCGGGAAGGCCGCGTGGCCGCCGGTCGGCTGCCGCTGCGCCGGGTAGGCGCCGCTCGGGCCGGACTCCTGCCACCGGGTCACGCCCGCGCCGGCGCCGCCGGGGCCGTGCGCGGGACCGTCGCCCGGGGCGCTCTGCGGACCCGTGTCCGGGGCGGGGTCCGCGCCGCCCGTGTACGCCCGTCTCTCCCGGGCCAGGAGGGCCAGGGCCTCCGCCGGGTCGGGACGCAGGGCCGGGTCACGGTCGAGCAGCGCCCCGATGAGCGCCCTCAGCGGCGCGCTCGCCGGGTCCTCGCCGTATCCCGGCACGGACAGCGGCGGCGGCATCGGCGCGGTCAGCACCGCGCTGATGATCCCCGTGATGCTGTCCCGCTTGAACGGGGTGTGCCCCTCGAGCAGGGAGTACAGGGTGACGCCCAGACTCCACAGGTCGGACGCGGGCAGGGCGCGCTCACCCTCGAACCGCTCCGGCGCCATGTACTCGGGCGAGCCGATGTACACGCCGGTCTGGGTGAGGGCGGCGCTGCCGTCGACGTTCGCGATACCGAAGTCCGTCAGGACCGTACGGCCGTCGTCGGTGAGCATGATGTTGGCGGGCTTGACGTCGCGGTGGGTGACCCCCGCGGCGTGCGCCGCCCTCAGGCCGCCGAGCAGCGACCTCGCCGCCTCCTCGACCTGCTCCACCGGCATCGGACCGTGGCGGTCCAGGTGGTGCTGCATCGACGCGCCGCTCAGCAGCTCCATGACGATCCAGGGGCTGTCGTCGTGTTCGAGCACGTCGTGGATGGTGACCACCGACGTGTTGGTGATCCTGGCGGTCGCCTGCGCCTCGCGCAGTGTGCGCGCACGGGCCTCGGCGCGGTCCTGCGGGTCCATGCCCTCGGGGAGGAGGACCTCCTTGACGGCCACGTCGCGCTGGAGGGAGGGGTCCCAGGCGTGCCACACCGTGCCCATTCCGCCCGCGCCGAGTCGTTCGCGCAGCTCGTAACGGCCGACGGTGCTACGGCCGGGAGTGGGCATAGGGGCGCATCCCTTCTGGCGGTGGGGGACGATGCGCGGCCAATCTATCCAAGAAAGGCCCTGCCGCCGCGCCTTGCGGTGCTCGCCGCCGTTTTCTGAAGCTTTCTCACTGTAATCCGGCAAGGCCCTCCACCCCTGGGCGCGAACGGCAGGTGACCGAAAGCGGTCACTGCCGAGGGGGGTCGTTCCGGGGAGGGGGTCAGGGGCCTTTCGGGACAGTGACCACGGTACCGGTGCGGTGCGACGGAATCCTCGGCGAACGGGCCCCGACCGGGGAGAGGGGCCGCTCGAACACAAGAGCGTCCTGGTCAGGGCCATTACTGACCTTGGCCATGTTTCGGCGTCCGGGCGCTCCCCGCCGCAACTCCTCGGAACGGAGCTCCTTCCGATACACGCCCCCTTTTCTTTTCGTCACCCAGGGATACTCCTCCTCACTCATGGTGACGAATTCGGGGCTGTTCCGCCGTCTCCCGCGGGTCCCCGTGCGGAAGGCCGACGGCCGCCGGCTCGTGGTGCGCCGCCTCCGCGCGGGGAACGGCCGGTTCCAGCGCCCACGCGACCGGCAGGCGCAGCAGGGCCACCGCGCACAGGGCGGCCGCCGCCCACGCGACCGCGCGACCGCGGACGGAGACCAGGACGAGTGCGGCGGCCGCCCCCTGGGCCGCGGCGGCGAGCGGCGGCCCCCAGACCGGGCCGACGCCGAACCAGGGGTACATGAGAGCGGTCTGGGTCAGCGCCAGCGCCACGGACGCCGTCAGCAGGACGGCGGTGGCGCCGGGGCGGGGGAGTCCCGTGCCGCGCAGCACCGCGTACAGGGCGGCGTGGGCCGCGGCGAGCCCCGCGATCCCGGCCCCGGCCCAGGCGGCGGACGCCGCCGCGCCGGTGGTGGCCGTGAAGAGGGCGAAGGCGCCCACCACGAGGAGGACCCCCGTGGCGGCCGGCGGGTACAGGACGGCGCACACGAGGAGCACGGCGGAGCTCCCTGCCGGGAGGGGCGGTCCCGCGGGCCCTCCGGGGCCGCGGGTCGGGTCGGCCGGGCCTGGTCGCGGAGCGGTCATGCTGCGTCCTCCGTGCGTGTCGGTGCGGGTTCGTCCGGCGGCGGAGCCGTGGACCGGTTCGGCGGTTCGGTGGGGCGCGTGGTTTCGGCCGGGCGCCAATGACAGCTCGGGGGCCTGCAGAAGACCGGAGTGGAACCGGGTGCCAGTCCGATTGGTGGCAGGGTGTCCACTTCTGGCCGAGAAGCCGAGTGTGATGCCCCTCATAGTCGCCTGGTGGAGAGAAAATTGTGGCCTTGCGGTTTTTGGGAGTTTCGGAAGGCCGTTCATGTCTTCTACCTGCGGAAACACGCGGAATGGTGACTTTTGTACACGCTGGTCTGGGTGTCGGGAGGGCGGGAACCGGAAATCCAGTCGCGTTGTACCCATCCCCCGGCCCGGTGATGGCGCACCATAGAAGATGGGGTAAAGACATGCGGGGGTCCTGCGGTCGCGCACGGCCGCGCACGGAGCTGTGCACGCGTGCGTGTGCGACCACCGGCAGGACCCTGTGTCTGCCATCGTCCCCGCACGAACACACGACGCAGGAGCCAGCAGATGACGCATCAGAACGTCCGACGGCGGGGATGGCGACGCCTCCTGATGACGTTCCTGATGCTCTCCGGCTTCCTGCTGCTACCGCTCACCAGCGCCCAGGCCAACCCGCTCTGCCCCGGGGAGCCCGCACCGCTGCCCGAGTCCGCGGGCAGCGGATCCGACGGGCTCCTGGTACCCCCGCAATCGCAGTCCGCCATCGCGGGGGCCCCCGACGGGCTGCCGCCCGACGCCAGCATGTACGGGCAGTACGGCACCGCCGGCCAGCAGTGGCACATGATCACCGAATCGTGCGTCGACGGGATCAGCAACGGGGCCCAGGCCACGCTCGCCAACACCGCGTGGGACCTGTCGAAGACCATCAACCAGTCGACGATCACCGTCTACCAGGCGGCGACCTCGGACGGTCTCCTCGCTAGCTTCAACGAACTCGTCGAGAACGTGGTCGTCACCCTCAGGGAGGGGATCTGGCGCCCCCTCATCCCCACCGTCGTCATCCTGGGCGCACTGTGGCTCGGGTGGTTCGGTCTCATCCGCAAGCGGATGACCCTCACCATCGAGTCGACGATCTGGATGATCGGGGCCACGGCCCTCGGGCTGTGGATCATGATCAACCCGGCCCAGATCATGAGCATGGCCGGCGGACTGGTGAACTCCGGCAGCCAGCTGGTGACCAGCACCGTGGGGCAGGTGCCCTACGGGGGAGGGTCGGGGACGTGTCCGCCGGGAGCAGAGGCGCCCGAACGGGCCGACTGGGAGTCCGAGTCGGACTTCCAGGTCCGGCGCAACGCCGACATGCTCTGGTCGAGCCTGGTCTGCCAGCCGTGGGTCGCGGGACAGTTCGGTAACGGTGACGTGGCGGAAAACGCGGCCATGCATCATGCGGGAGAGCTCATAGCGTCGCAAGGCGTCAGCCGTATCGAACAACAGCAGATCGCCGACGAAGAGATCGACCCCAATGCTCTCTTGGAGGAAAAGCAAGGGGAGTACGAGGAAATCGCTTCAAGCGTTCAGACGTCGTATCCGAGCGTCTACCCGCTTTTCTCAGGTCAGGACCAGGGCAGCCGCCTGGGGGTGGCGACACTCGCGCTCTTCGCGTCGGTCTTCGCCGGCGGGCTGATCCTCGCGGGTTCCGTGGCCCTCATCGTCCTGAAGATCGCCTTCCTCATCCTCTTCCTGTTCGCTCCGGTGTTCCTGCTCATCGGAATCCATCCCGGGTACGGGCGCATGGTCCTGCTGCGCTGGGTGGAGCTGATGATCGGGTTCCTGCTCAAACAGATCTTCGTCGTGCTCCTGATCTCCCTGCTGGTCATGTGCTACGGGATGGTCATGTCCACCAGCCTCGGCTGGGGACTGCAGATGATCCTCCTCGCCCTCTTCACCGTGGCGCTGTTCGTCTACCGCAAGCCCTTCGTCTACCTCTTCGCCTCGGTCAACGCGAACACGTTCACCTCGAGGATCGTGAGCGACGCCGCCCAGAGCCAGGCGCTCAGCAGGAGCGCCGTGGTCCTTCCGCCGATCGCCAACCTGAAGACGCAGGCGTGGGGTCTGCGCCGGGCCCCGCAGATCGCCGCGGGAGCGGCCGGCGTCCCCGCGGGCGGAGGGGGCGTCCCCCCCGCCGCCGCAGAGACGGGCGTCGGCGACGAGGTCCCGGCCGACGGGGTCCCGGTGCGTGCGGACGGGGTCCGAGCCCGCGGCGGCGGATACGGGCGGGTCCGGGGTGACGGGGACGCCCCGCCGCTGAACGTCAACAGGAGCAACAGCGGCGGGGTGGGACCGCGCCCCTCCGGCGGGGCGCGCGACGGGAACCAGGCGCCGAGCCTCGACGGCGCACGGTCCGGATCGATCCCGCCCCGCCCGAGCGGCGGCTACACCGGCACCGGCGACAGCGGGTGGGCGGGCGTGTTCGGCACCGGGAACGGCAGCCGGGGCGGCTCCGACCGGCGTGACGGCGGCGGTGGCGGAGGCTCTGTTCTCGGCGGCGGTTCCCCCGTCTCCGGGAACAGCCGGGCGGCCGGTTCCGACCGGCCCGAGCCGAGCACCGGCCGGGGCATCTTCGCCGGACGCGAGGACACCCCGGCCCGTGGCGGCCTGGACGCGCGCGGGTCCCGTTGGGGCGCTCCCAGGGAGAGGCGCGAGCGGCAGGCGCCGCAGCGTCCGGCGCGTCCCGCACCCTCCAACGAGGGGCGCGGCCGGGGGGACGGCGACGGCGGTTGGCTGACCGGTTCGGACAAGCGCCGCGACAACGCGCCCATCACCCCGTTCTGGGGGGAGAGCCGGGGTTCCGGCACGCGGGACCGCAAACGCGACGTCCCCTTCTGGCTGAACGACGACTGACGGACAAAGGCCCCGAACCATGCCCAACCCTCTCCCTGAACGCGCTCAGCGTGCTGTCTTCATCGGTCTGATAGCGGTGCTGGTCGTGTTCGGGCTGTACCTCAGCCTCGGCGGTTTCGGGGGCGGCGACGAGGAGGGCCCCGCCGCCGCCCCGGAGGAGCCGGGGGCGTCCCCGAGCGGAGCGACCGATCCGGCGGCCCCCGGCGGGCTGTCGACGGTGGAGCCCAGCCCCATCGACACCACGGCCGAGGAGGACGTGGACGTCCTCGACTGGTTCCCCTTCACCGAGGAGGAGCTGAGGGCGGCGGGGGCGACGGCGCGGACGTTCGCCGAGGCCTACGGGACCATCGACTACACGGGCTCCCCCGAGTCCTACTACGCCTCGATGGAGGCCCTGGCGACCGACGAGTACGCCCGGGTGCTCGTGGACGCGAGCAGGGCGGGGGCGTTCTGGGAGGAGATGTCCGAGGTGGAGGCCGTCGCGCAGGGCAGGGCGGAGGTCGACTCCGTGCGCACCTACGGCAGCGACTCCATCACCTTCGTCGTGACGGCCCAGTCCATCACCGAGACCGCCGACGCCGAGTTCGACGAGGAGCTCGGGGAGTTCGCGATCACCGTCGTCCGCGGGGGCGGCGCCTGGCAGGTCTTCGACTTCCAGCCCGCGGACGCGGGCCAGTTCGGGGAGGAGTAGCCCACGTGTCCCCCCTCTTCAAGTCCTCTCCGTCCGCCCCGTCCGACCGGGGCGCGGCCGGCCTCTGGGTGGGCGTGACCGCGGTGGTCGCGGTGGCCCTGACGGTCATGCTGGCGATGTTCGTGATCCCGGTCATCACGACGTCCACCCAGCAGGTCGGCTCCCTGCTGGCGAGCGGGCTCGTCTGCACGCCGAACGCGGACGCGGAGCAGCCCGACGCGAGCGGCTACGCCATGGACTCCATCCCGGAGAACTACCTGGAGATCTACCAGGAGGTCGGGGAGGAGAAGGGCATCCCCTGGAACATCCTCGCCGGGGTCGGCCAGGTGGAGTCCCACCACGGGCGCTGGGAGGGGCCCGGGATCACCGAGGGGCACAACGACTGGGGGGCGGCCGGACCGATGCAGTTCGGTTCCCTCGACGGGTCGGCGGCGGGAAACAGCTGGGGGGGAGAACCCGTCCAGGCCGTGGAGGAGCGCCCGGAGAACGGGTACGGCGTCGACGGCAACGGGGACGGGATCGTCAACGTCTACGACCCGGCGGACGCCATCCCCGCCGCCGCCGACTACCTGATCGCACACGGCCTGGAGGAGGACGTCCGGCAGGCGATCTTCGGCTACAACCACGCCTGGTGGTACGTGGACGACGTGCTGGAGTGGGCCGAGCAGTACGCGGGAGGGGAGTTCGACACGAGCGGCTCCATCCGGACGGCCGTCCTGTGCGAGCTGGACCAGGACGGGCAGTTCATCGGAAGCGCCCCGGACGAGCTGACCCAGGCGGTCGTCGACTGGGCCCTGGACCAGCGGGGGAAGCCCTACATCTGGGGCGGGACCGGTCCCGACGGCTACGACTGCTCCGGACTGACCATGAAGGCCTACGAGAGCATCGGCGTCACCATTCCCCGCGTCTCCCAGGACCAGTGGAACTTCGGGCCCGAGATCCCGATGGGGGAGGAGCAGCCCGGCGACCTGGTCTTCTTCGACGTGACCCGCGCGGGGGAGCCGCCGGGGCCGGGGCATATGGCGATGGTCATCGGCGACGGGCTGATGGTCGAGGCCTGGTGCACGAACTGTGGACCGATCGCGGTGCGCGAGTACGATGACCCCAATCGTTCGGACATCGTGGGATTCACCCGGCCGCTCGAGCACCCGGATGTGAGAGCCCAGTTGGAGGCGCAGGATAACCGTGGTTGACGAGAAGGCACCGCCCGCGAAGCAGGGATTGCACGGGTGGAGGGCCGCCGCCGCGGTGTTCGGGTGCGGAAGCCTGGCGGCTTTCGGGGTCTTCGGTGTCTTGATCGGCCTGTTCAGTATGTTCTTCAATTTCACGTCTGCGGGGATCCAAGGAACATCAGAAACCTCGAACCCATCGGCTGAACATGTCGGGGAGCCTCAAGCTTCCATTGAGCCTGGAGACCTGGATCTCTGTGGAAGGAACCTGGATTCGTCAAGCCAACTGTCGTTGATGAGAACAGGGAGCGAGGAAAACTACGCCGATACGGTTGCAGCCGGCGAGAGACGTATCAGTGACCATTGTGAATGGGAAATGATTCCTGATTACAACTCCACGCAGAACTGGAGTTTGGGGTATTCTTACGATGCTGTCATTGATTCTTCGGACGGGTTGAGGGTTGACGTGGCCTCGACTGAGTTCGATGGCCGTGTCGACGTCCTGGGGGATGATTTTCTTAGTATCGAATCCCAAGGTGAGGCCGATCTGGCGGATCGGTCGTACTTTGTATACGGAGAAATTGCGACCGGGGTGACTGGATATGTCCTCCTGGCTCAGACAAGAAGTGCGGTCTACGAAATAAGAATCGAGGCTGAGGGTGATGCCGCGTCGGGAGTCCTGGTTCCGGAGAACGCGATGTACCGTGAAGCCTCGAAGTTGGTCAGTGTGTCGGATGTCGAGTTCAAGGTGTGGATCCCGGGAACGGACTGAGGCCTGGAACAGTGTCGTCGGTCAGGCGACGCCGGCCATGAAGTGGTGGCGGCACAGGGTCGCGTAGGACTCGTTGCCGCCGATGTGCACCTGGGCGCCCTCGTAGACCATGACCCCGTCCACCACGCGCGCGTTGTGGGTGGCCCGGCCGCCGCACCAGCACCGGGCGGAGACCGGCAGGACCTCTATCTTGTCGGCGAGCTCGACCAGGCGCTTCGAGCCCGGGAACAGCTGCCCCTGGAAGTCGGTGAGGATCCCGTAGCAGTAGACGTCGATCCCCATGCCGTCCACGACGCCGGCCAGCTGGCCCACCTGCTTGTGGGACAGGAACTGGGCCTCGTCGCAGATGACGTACGGGGCCTTGCGGTCGGCGACGTCGTCGTACAGGTCCAGGTGGTCCCCGACCTCGACCGCGGGGGACTCCAGCCCGAGCCGGGAGGAGATGATGCCCGCTCCGGCCCGGTCCTGCTTGGTGTAGAGCACCCCTTCGCCGCCACGTGAGTGGTGCTCCTGGAGGGCCATCGTGCTCTTGCCCGAGTTCATCGAACCGGTGAAGTACTTCAGCTCCGCCATGTCTCTTCCTGGGTCGCGGGCGCCGGGGCCGTCGACGGCTCGGACTCCTGCCGTGGCCGGCTGTGAAGATATCAGCGGTCGGCCGCTCCCCCCGAATCACCACCGGCCCACCGGCGCCCCGCCGGGCAGGCGGGGACGTCCGCCCGGAGCGGGAGCCCCCTCCGGGGACGGGATCCCGGTCGCGCGCCCTCCGGGGCGGTCGGCGGCGCGGTCCGGTGTGTGGGATGTTCCACGCGACCCCCGCCGGTGCTCCGTTGCGGGCTCCGTGCCGCCGCGGGGCGTACCGTCTTCGGTGGCGCCGCCCCGCGGGAGGGTGCGCGGGGAAACTGTCGAGTCCACTTCGATATATTCAGGTCTTCAGTGTCCGAATTCGGGGTGGAATTGCGGAGGGGGAAGTGACGTTGCGGCGTGATCAGGTCACCCGGATGGTCGAGAGCCGATGGTTCTCCAATGTGATGCTCGTGGTGATCCTGATCAATGCCGTGATTTTGGGATGGGCCACTTATGGGAGTTCCGCACTTCCGTATCTCCTCATCGCCGAGCGCGTCGTCATCGGCGTGTTCGTCGTCGAGATGACCCTCAAGGTCTACGCCTGGAGGGGCGACTTCTTCCGCGACCCCTGGAACTGGTTCGACTTCTTCGTCGTCGCGGTCTCCCTCGTTCCGACGACCGGGCCGTTCGCGGTGCTCCGGATCCTGCGGGTCCTCAGGATCCTCCGCGTGATCACCGCTGTGCCGCAGATGCGGATCATCATCACCGCCCTGTTCAAGGCCGTGCCGGGGATGGGGACGGTCATAGGCCTGCTCCTGGTGGTCATCTACACCTCGGGGATCATCGCCCAGCAGCTGTTCGGCGAGGAGGTGCCGGAGTTCTTCGGGAACCTCGGCACGTCGCTCTACACGATGTTCCTGCTGATGACGACGGAGAACTGGCCGGACGTCTCCGACGCGGTGCTGGAGGAGCACCCGATGGCGTGGATCTTCTTCGTCCTGTACATCGTGCTGACGGCGTTCATCATGCTGAACCTGGTGATCGGCGTGATCGTCACCTCCATGGAGCAGGAGGTGAACGAGAGCCGCTGGGTCGAGGACCAGGAGATGGAGGAGGTCCAGCACGAGGCCGTCATGGCCCGTCTGACGGAGCTGGGGCAGCAGGTGGAGCGTCTCAACAGGATGCTGGTCGAGCGCGACGGCGGTCCCGTCCCGGAACAGCCCCTCGGCCGGGAGGGCGGCGCCGCGCAGCCCGCCTCGGGGCTCTAGGCGGCCGGGCCCGCCTTCCGGCCGGACCGTGCCCTGTCCGCGCCCCGGCCCCTGCCCGGGTCGCGCGGCGCCCGGCGCGGCCGGAGGCGGTCATCGGGGCGTGGCGGCGGGGTCCGGCTGGGTAGGGTGACGCACGACCGGTGACCACGCCCACGCAGGAGACGAATGAGCGCCGACGCCCCCGGGCCTCACGAGACGCGTAACTCCCAACGGGACAACCGCGGCCAGACCGTCCAGGCGGGCAGCATCGGCGGCGGGGTGCACTTCCACTCCGCGCCGGACCGGGCCCCGGTGCCCCGGCAGGTCGAGCCCCCGACACCGTACTTCGTGAACCACGAGGAGTGCCAGAGCTGGACGCGCGGGCACATGGACCCCGACGCGCCGCCCAAGGTCGTCGTGTACGGGGGACCCCGCGGGATCGGCAAGACCGAACTCCTGCGCATGATCTCCTACACCACCGGTGACTACTTCACCGGCGGCCAGCTGACCTTCAGGTACGCGCGGGGAAGGCAGGAGGACGGCGCCGCGGCACTCGCCCAGTTCCTCCAGGTCCTGGGGGTGCACAGGTCGGCCCTGCCCGAGGATCCCGGGCTCTGGCCGGGCGCGTACCGCACGCACACCCACGACAGGCGGCTCCTCGTCGTGGTCGAGGGGGCGTGGGAGCCCGCGCAGGTGCGCGCCCTGGTCCCGAGCGGGCGCGGGAGTCTGGTTCTCGTCTCCAACGACGGCGCCGACCTCCGTGAGCTGAAGTGGGCCGACCACGCGAGGACGACCGACCTGCGGCCCCTCGACCGCGCGGCCTCCCTCGTCCTCATGGAGCGGCTGGTGGCGCACCCCCTGGCCGAGGAGGACCCCGGGGCCCTGGAGCGGCTGCTGGAGGTGTGCGGAGGGCTGCCGCTGGCGCTGGTCCTGGTCAGCGGCCAGCTCGACGCGGGAGGGCCGGGGAGCGCGGCCGCCCTGGTCGCGCGCGTCGACGGGGCCCGCCGGATGCTGAGGGCGATCGGTGACGACCAGGGGAACCTCGACGTGTTCTTCCGGACCGCCTACGAGGGGCTGTCACCCCGGGCGGCGGCCCTGTACCGCGCCCTGGGCACCTGGCCGGGCTCCCGGTTCGACCGCCGGATCGCGGCCCGGGTGGGGGACGCCGGGGCGCTTCGCGAACTCGTCACGGCGCGCCTGGTCAAGGAGGACGGCGACGGCCTGGGCTTCGAGCACGACCTCCTCCGCGTCCACGCGGGGGAGCTCGCGGAGGAGGAGCCCGAGCGCGGGCGCCGGGAGAGGCTGCGCCTCATGCTCGACGCGTACCTGGCCTCGCTGGGTTTCGCGGAGCGGCTCGTCCGCGGGGAGAGGCTGAGGGTGGTGGACCTGGACCGGCTGCTGGAGGGCGAGGAGGACCCCTTCGGGGGAGACGCGGAGCTGGCGCGCGGCTGGCTGTCCCGCGAGCGCCCCACCCTGGTGGCCGTGGTGCTCGGCTGCGCGGACGCCGGACTGCACGAGCACACGTGGCGCTTCGCCGAACTCGCGACCGCGCTGTACCTGGAGGAACGGTACCTGCACGACTGGGAGGCCACCGGCACGGCGGGCGCGGACGCCGCCAGGATGGTCGGGAACGCCGCGGCCGAGGCCCGGCTCGGCGCCCTCGTCTCCCGGCCGCTGCGGGACCTCCACAAGGAGGACCTGGCCCGCGAGAGGATCCTCAGGGCCGTCGAGCTGGTCGAGGGCGTGGAGGACGAGCTGCTGCGCGGGTCCGTGTGGGAGTTCTACGGCCGCTTCCTGGAGAAGGACGACCCGGCGGGCGCGATCGAGGCCTACGACCGGTCGGTCCGGCACAACCGGGCCAGCGGGAGCCCGCACGCGGTGCGCGGCACGGCGCTGGCGATCCTGTTCCGGGGCGCCGCGCGGCTCGCGGCCCGGCGCCCGGAGGAGGCGGTGGCCGACCTCGAGGACGCGGTGGGGCGGCTGCTCGCCCTGCCGGAGGGGCCGGACGACCGGATGGCGGCCCGCGCCAGGACGGCGCTGGGGCGCGCCTACCACGCGGCGGGGCGTGACCGGGAGGCCGTGGCGGCCCTGAACCTGGCCGTGGAGGGGTTCTCCGCGCTCACGGCGCACCTCGGCTACTACGAGGCGGAGGCGCACGAGGCCCTGGCCGAGGTGCTGGACGGGCTCGGCGCCGCGGGCGACGCCCGCCGGCACAGGGCGGAGGCGCTCCGGCTGTTCCGGGAGGTCGGCAGCCCCCGCGCCCAGGCCGTGGAGGAGCGTGCGTCCGGGGAGCGCGACCGTGCGCGGGAACCCGCCGGGCCCGGGGACTGAGGACCGCCCGGACCGACCGCGGGCCCGGCGGCGCCGGGGCTCACGGGGGGCCGGCGGCCTCGATCACGCAGTCGCGCGGCACCGGACCGGCCCTGACCTTGTGGTGGCCGGTGGCCGGGAGGGAGGACGCGAGCAGCGTGTACACCGAGCCCGCGGCCAGGACCGGATCGAGGCGCGGGTCCGCGCGCACCAGGAGCCTGCGGCCGTCCCGGACGGCCACCCGGGTGCCCTCCTCGGTGTCCGCCGCCGCCATGAGCGCCCCGGGCTGCTGCTCCAGCGCCGTCCGCGACCACCGTTCGGGGTCGCTCCGGGAGGCCGGGTCCCGGCAGACCACGGACGCCGCGTTGACCAGGGCGTGGCGTTCCTCCGTCTCGTAGGCGGAGAGGTGGCGGACGGCTCCCGGCCGGGAGCCGGGCACGTGGCGGGTGGCGCTCGGAAAGCGTTCGAGGGAGACCTCCCCGTTCCCCTCGGCGCTCCCGTGGACCTCGAAGGAGCGCGGCGGGCGGCCCGCCGGGTCGGGTTCGGGCGCGGGCAGGGCCCGGTCGGTGCCGTCCCCCGCCTGGGGGCGGAGGCCGAGCAGCCCGTAGAGGAGTTCCGCCAGGCGGCGGCCGCCCTCCCCCGGGTGGGCGAAGGCCAGTTCCGCGGCGCCGCTGTGCCGGCCGGGGCGGTGGCCGTCGATGGCGGCCTCCACCTGCGGACGCAGGCCCTCGTCGGCCAGCCGGGGTGCGGTCCGGGCGAGCTCGGCGACGGCCGTGCCGGGGACGGACTCGGCGCCGGGGGCGGCGAGCAGGAGGGGGTGGTCGAGCGCGGCTCCGTACAGCGTCACGCTCCCGTGGTCGCCGATGACGCAGTCCGCCGCGACCAGAGCTGCGCCCCACCCGGCGTGCGGGGGGATGAGGAGGAGCCCGGAGTCCAGGGCGTCGGCGAGCATGTGCCGCACCTGCCAGGGGCTGTGCGAGAACCAGATGTTGGGGTGCAGGACGGCGGCGACCCGGTAGTCGTCGTGGGGGAGGGCGCCCAGGAGCCGGCCGGGCAGCCGGGGGCGGCTGCCGATCAGGCCCTCGGGGCCCCAGGTGGAGGTGGCGACGACCAGGCGCTGGTCGGCGCCCACGCCGAGCCCGGCCCGGTAGCGCTCGCGCATCCGGCGCCCCGCCTCGAGCCGGTCGCGTGCGGGGTCGCCGACGACCCGTGCGTGTTCGGCCAGGGGGACGCGGGCCGCCCGGAGCTGTTCCCTCTGGGCGGGGTGGGACAGGACGAGATGGACGTTCCGCGCGTCGTGGAACTCGTGGCGGGGCACTCCGGAGAGGCGTACCCCGCCGGTGCGGTGGTCGGGCACGTACTTCTGGAAGCCGATGCCGTGGGGGAGGACGACCACGGGGCACGTGAACTCGGCGAGGTCGACGTTCTCGGTGGCGGTGACCACCAGGCGCGGCCGCACGTCCAGGCGCGACTCCCAGGGGACGAGGCCCACCTCGGCGCCGGCCAGGAGGCGCTCGGTGCCCGCGCTGAACGCGGATCCGCCGTCGAACGCGAACACGACCCGCACCCGGGTGTCGCCGCGGAACACGGCGAGGCCCTCCAGGACCCGCACCGCGGAGGTGAACGTGCGGGCCAGGGCCAGCACCACGGGCGTGTCGGCGAAGGTCTGCCAGCGGTGCGCGTCGGGGCCGGCGTTGGCGCGTACGTACGGGGAGTCGGTCAAAGTCGTCCCTAGACCCTCGGGAGCCGTGGCGAACCAGGGTAGTGGCGCGGCGGGCGCGGTCCGGCCCCGCGGGACGCACTTCCCGGGCCGCCCGGCCGCGGGGAGGGCGCCGGGCCCCTCCCCGCGGTGGGGCCTACTCCCCGAGCTGGCGGCGGAACGGCCGGCGCGCGGCGTTGAACTGGGACCAGGACGGGTCCAGTTGGCTGCGCAGCTTCACCTCGCCCTCCGGCCAGTCCTTCAGGACGGCCTCGAAGTCCGGGAGCACCCCCGAGTCCGGGTCCAGGTAGTAGCGGTAGTCGCGCCGGCCGCCGACGGTCTGCTGCATGAACAGCGCCCCGTTGTCCCCGAGCACGTCCGAGACACGGGCCTCCAGGTCGGCCAGGGCGGAGGCCGAGGCGCCGGTGGGCAGCTTGTCCTCGTCCGCGTGGGTGTACGGCACGACGACCTGCACGAACAGGGAGAACGCCGGGAAGTCGCGGCGGGTCAGCGGGTGGCGGAGCATGATCTCCACCGCGCCCTGGATGGGGATGCGCCCGTGCAGGGTCGCCCAGCCGCCGGAGCCGCCGAGCAGGTCGGCCATCTGCCGGACCACGGACGGCATCGACGTGGGGGGCAGCGGGTCCAGGGGAGGCTCGTCCAGCGGCGCCGTCAGGCCGATCCACCGCACCAGGTCGTCCTCGCCGAGCGCCAGCAGGGCCACGTGCTCGGCGACGCCCTCGCGCGTCTCCTGGGACAGGAACATGTTGTCCGGGTGGTAGACGCCCACCTCGATCCGCCCGGTCCCCTGGTTCACGCGCATGGACACCGACACGTGCGACAGGTCCAGTTCGTGGTCGTCCCAGCGGACCACGGAGGACAGCCGCTCGTGGTCGGCGGGGCGCACCGGCCGGAACAGCCACTCGGCGTCCTCGGGGGCCGACCGGGCCCAGCGCTCGGACAGGATGCGCGCCTCCTCGGACGCGCCGGGGCGCAGGGTGAGGGCGTGGGCGGGGCCGTCGGTCAGCTTGGACGGGTCGTCCAGGGCCGCCAGCTGCTCCAGGAGCTTGTCGGGATCGGTGTCCGCCGACAGGTCGAGGTCGTCCAGGCCCCCCTGCCGCTTGGGCGCGGGGCCCACCTCCCAGTCCAGGTCGGGGTGGATCGCGCGGACCAGAGCGGTGACGCGCTCGGAGACCTCGGAAGGGGCGGGCCGGTCCGCGTCGGCCGCGCCCGCGAGGGCGTCGCGTACGGAGGGCCACGCGTCCCAGAACGCGGTGACGGACGTGGTGGAGTCGGCGGAGCGGCGACGACGGAACAGAGCCATGTCACGATTTTCGCAGAACCGGGCGACCACCCTCGCCCTCACCGGCGGGCGCGTCCCCGGCGGCTCCCCGCCGCGTGCCGCCCCGGCCCGCCGGGCGCCGCGGGCCGCGCGCCCGGCGCGGCCGGAGTCCCCCGGCGCCCGTGGCCGCGACCCCCGGCGGGCGCATACGCTGGAGCCACTATGACTTTGCGTGTACTGGCCGCCATGTCCGGCGGGGTCGATTCCGCGGTCGCCGCGGCCCGGGTGGCCGAGGCGGGCCACGACGTCACCGGCGTTCACCTGGCGCTCTCCAAGAACCCACAGTCCTACCGAACGGGTGCGCGCGGCTGCTGCACCGTGGAGGACTCCCACGACGCCCGCCGCGCGGCGGACGTCATCGGCATCCCCTTCTACGTGTGGGACATGTCGGAGGAGTTCGACCGGGAGGTCGTGCAGGACTTCGTCGCCGAGTACGAGGCGGGCAACACGCCCAACCCGTGCCTGCGCTGCAACGAGAAGATCAAGTTCGAGGCTGTGCTGGACCGGGCGGTCGCGCTGGGCTTCGACGCCGTGGCGACCGGCCACCACGTCCGCAAGGTCGACGGCCGCCTGGTGCGCAGCGTCGACCGGGCCAAGGACCAGTCGTACGTGCTGGGCGTGCTCGACGCCGGCCAGCTGGAGCACGCGATGTTCCCCCTCGGGGACTGCACCAAGGACGAGGTGCGGGCCGAGGCGGAGCGGCGGGGGCTGTCCGTGGCGGACAAGCCCGACAGCCACGACATCTGCTTCATCGCCGACGGCGACACGGCGGGGTTCCTCAACCGGCGCATCGGCGAGAGGCCGGGCCCGATCCAGGACGAGGACGGCAACGTCGTGGGCACGCACAACGGCTCCCACACGTTCACGATCGGCCAGCGCAAGGGCCTGGGGCTGGGCGGCGCGCCCGACCCGCGCTACGTGCTCTCGATCGAGCCGGTGGGCAACACCGTCACGGTGGGGCCGCGCGCGTCCCTGCGCGTCGACGGGATCACCGGGGTGCGGCCCGTCTGGAGCGGCAGCCTGCCTCCGGCGGAGCCGATCGAGTGCCGCGTGCAGCTGCGCGCCCACGGCGAGGTCTACCCGGCGACGGTGTGGCAGCGCGAGGGGGCCGAGGGCGCTGAGCTGGTCGTCCGGCTGGCCGAGCCCGCCACGGGCGTGGCCACGGGGCAGGCCGTGGTGGTCTACGAGGGGGACACCGTGCTCGGCTCGGCGACGATCTCCTCCACCTCCCGGGCCGCGGCCTCCGTCTGAGGCGGCCCCGGAAGGGTCCCGCCCGGCCGGAGCGGGACGGAGCCCCGACGGGTGACCTGCGACCCCTTGCCGAAGTTAGGTTAGGCATAGCATAGTTACTGGCCGAGGTTAGGGAGCTCGCCCATGCCAGAATTCGGTTTCCTCGACGGCCAGCCCTTCTGGATCGTCTACTTCACGCTGCTCGGCGTGATCCTGTGCCGCGCCCAGGCCACGTACTGGATCGGCCGCGGGCTCGGGGCGGGCGTGACGCGGAGCCGCATGGGCGCCGCGCTCGGCCCGCGGCTGGAGGCGGCGCGGCGCCGCATCGACCGCTACGGCGCGCCCGTGGTGACGCTGAGCTTCTGCACCGTGGGCGTGCAGACCGCCGTCAACCTCTCCGCAGGGGCCATGCGCATGCGCTTCCCGCGCTACCTCGCGGCGATGTTCGTCGGCTGCCTCGTCTGGGCGGGCCTGTGGGGCGTCATCATCGGCGGCGTGGTCGGCACCTGGCTGGAGCTCTTCCTGAGCTCGCCGTGGACCGCACTGGGCGTCGTGGCCGCCGCCTGCGCCCTGGTGGCCCTCCTCGTCGTGCGGGGCCGCCGTGCCCGCGCCCGCTCGGGGGGCGGGGCGGAGGACGGGGGAGCCGACGGCCCCCCTGTCTCCGGGACAGCTCCGGACGCCGCCGGCGCGCGCGACGGGCAGGACGCCGACCCGGCGCAGGCCGTCGCCGCACGGCCCTCCTGAGGCCTCTCCCTCCCGACAGCTCCTCCCCGGGGGCCCGACCTGCGCGGTCGGGCCCCTTTCGCCGTGTCCGGGCGGTTCCCGCGTCCAAGGCGTTGACACCACTCCGTCTGTAGTACGACATTCGAACCACTCCACATGGAGTACTGCAAACAAAGCTGTACGAGAGGGAGGCCTGTGCGAGCCCGTACCACCACCCCCGCCACCCCCGCCGTGACCGTTCCGCCCCTGCCGCTCGGCGCCCTCACCGCGCCCCCCGCCGGCGGGGGGAGGCCCGGTCCGGCCGGACGGGGCCTTCCCGGCGCCAGGACCGACCACCGGAACCGGAACCGTCCCGGGCCGAGCCCGGCGCCCCGGCCCCGCCGGCACTTCCGCCCCGGCGGCAACCGATGACCGCGCCATCACCCCCCCCGCAGAAGGACGGAGCCCCCGCCGGGGGTCCCCGCCGGACCACGGGGGCGGACGGTGACCGCCGTGCCGGCCGCCGACCCGCACCACGCCCGTGCGGGTCGGCGGTAACACCCCCCGCCTCCCGTTGCCCTAACCTTGGGCAACGTGAGCGAACAGCAGTCCTACCCCTGGCCGAACGCCTCCTCCACCGGGGTCGGCTCCTGGCCCGGAGACGATCCCGACGAGGCCGTCCGCACGATCCTCGGCGAACTCCCCGCCCTCCCCCACCTCCCCGAGCTCCCCGAACGCGGTGTGGGGGCCGACATGGTCGGCCGCACCGCCGGGCTCCTGGTCGACCTTCCCGTCGAGGTGCAGCCCAGCGGATGGCGTGTCGCCGACACCCCGGGGCGCGACCTCGCCCGCGCGACCGGCTTCATGTCCTACGACCTCGACGCCCTCACCGAGCACGCCCACGCGTTCACCGGCACACTCAAGATCCAGGTCGCCGGCCCCTGGACCCTCGCCGCGTCGATCGAGCTGCGCAACGGCCAGCGCCTGGTCTCCGACCCCGGCGCCTGCCGCGATCTCGCCGAGTCCCACCTCGAAGGCGTCCTCGCGCACATCGACCGGGTCCGCGGGGGCGTCCCCGGCGCGCGGCTCCTCGTCCAGGTCGACGAACCCTCCCTGCCCGCCGTCCTGCTCGGCTCCCTGCCCACCGCCAGCGGGTTCGGCCGCCTGCGACCCGTGGACAGGGTGCGCGCGGAGGACGTCCTGCGAAACCTGTTCTCCGGGATCTCCGGGGCCGGAGCCGTCCCCGCGGCGCACTGCTGCGACCCCGGCGCGCCCCTGGACCTCCTGCGGCGCAGCGGCGCCGAGGCCCTGAGCCTCGACGCGCTCCTCCTCACGCGCGACCACGACGAGATGGTCGGGACGGCCGTGGAGGCGGGCACGGGGCTGCTCCTGGGGGTGGTCCCGACGACCGACGCCACCCCGGCGCAGACCGCCCGAATGTCCGACCCCGCCGCTACCGTCGATCCTGTTCGCGACCTCTGGAACCGGTTGGGAATCACCCCTGACCTGCTCTCCCGCGCGGTGGTCACCACGCCCACGTGCGGACTGGCGGGCGCCTCCCCGGGGCACGCGCGCGCGGCCCTCACGGCGGCGCGCGCCGGCGCCAGGGTCCTGCGGGACGAGCCCCGCAGACAGGCGTCCTAGAAGTCCGCGACCGCGACAGGTGAGCACGAGAGCAGCAGAAAGGCAGCGAGTGAGCGCGCTCGACAACACCACCGACATCCCCGACGAGGTACGCGCCCGCCACGAGGAGCTGTGCCGGGAGCTGGACGACCACAGCTACCGCTACTACCTGGGCAACCCGATCATCTCCGACGCCGAGTACGACACCCTCATGGGCGAGCTGCGCGGCATCGAGGACCGGTACCCCGTCCTCGCCACGCAGGACTCGCCCACCCAGAAGGTCGGCGCCCCCATCAGCGTCGACTTCGCCGAGGTCGAGCACCTGGTGCGGATGGAGAGCCTGGGCAACGCGTTCGACACCGGGGAGCTCAACGCCTGGGGCGAGCGCTCCGCGGCCGAGGTCCCGGTCGGCGCCTACCTCTGCGAGCTCAAGATCGACGGCCTCGCGGTCGACCTGGTCTACGAGAAGGGCCGCCTCGTGCGCGCCGCCACCCGCGGCGACGGCCGCGTGGGCGAGGACATCACCCTCAACGTCCGCACCATCGGGGTCGTCCCCGAGCGGCTGCGCGAGGACGTGCGCCCCGCCCCCGAGCTGCTGGAGGTGCGCGGAGAGGTCTTCCTCCCCGTGGAGGACTTCGAGGCCCTCAACAAGCGCATCACCGAGACCGGCGAGCACGCCCCCTTCGCCAACCCCCGCAACGCCGCCGCCGGCTCGCTGCGCCAGAAGGACCCCCGGGTCACCGCGACCCGCCCCCTGTCGATGATCGTGCACGGGGTGGGCGCGTACGTCCCCGCGGGCGGCGGGAAGGACGCCGCCTTCACCAGCCAGTCGCAGGCCTACGCCCTGCTGGGGGAGTGGGGCCTGCCGCTGAGCGACCGCTACAAGGTCGTGGGGACCATGGAGGAGGTCCGCGAGTACGTCGCGTACTACGCGGCGCACCGCCACGAGCCCGCCTACGAGATCGACGGCATCGTCGTCAAGGTCGACGACTTCGCGCTCCAGCGCAGGCTCGGCTCCACGAGCCGCGCCCCGCGCTGGGCGATCGCCTACAAGTACCCGCCGGAGGAGGTCACCACCCGGCTCGTCGACATCAAGGTGGGCGTGGGCCGGACCGGGCGCGTCACCCCGTACGGCGTCATGGAGCCGGTGGTCGTGGCCGGGTCCGAGGTCGAGTTCGCCACCCTGCACAACTCCCAGGAGGTCGCCCGCAAGGGCGTGCGCATCGGCGACACCGTGGTGCTGCGCAAGGCGGGCGACGTCATCCCCGAGATCGTCGGCCCCGTCCTGGAGCGCCGCGACGGCAGCGAGCGCGAGTTCGTCATGCCCGAGCGCTGCCCCGAGTGCGACACCCCGCTCGGCCAGCAGAAGGAGGGCGACGTCGACCTGCGGTGCCCCAACGCCCGCTCCTGCCCCGGACAGCTCCGGGAGCGGGTCGCCTTCATCGCCAGCCGCAAGGCCCTGGACATCGAGGCGCTCGGCTACGTGGCGGCCACCGCCCTGACCCAGCCGCTGGAGCCCGCACAGGCCCCGCTGCGGGACGAGGGGGACCTGTTCGACCTGACCGTCGACCAGCTGCTGCCCATCCGCACCCACGTGCTCGACCCGGACACCACCGAGCCCAAGACCGACCCGAAGACCGGCGACCCCAAGGTGGTGTCCTTCTTCGCCAACCTCAGGGGCGAGCCCAAGAAGACGGTCGAGAAGCTGTTCGAGCAGCTGGAGGAGGCCAAGGCCAAACCGCTGTGGCGGGTCCTCGTGGCACTGTCGATCCGGCACGTCGGCCCGCGCGCGGCCGAGGACCTGGCCCGCCACTTCCGTTCCATGGACGCCATCCGCGGGGCCACCGAGGAGGAGCTGGCCTCGGTCGACGGCGTCGGCCCGACCATCGCCGCGTCGATCCGCGAGTGGTTCTCCGTGGACTGGCACACCGAGATCGTCCGCAAGTGGGCGGAGGCGGGCGTGCGCATGGAGGACGACGAGCCGGAGTTCGGCTCGCGCTTCCTCGAGGGCGTCACCGTCGTGGTGACCGGCTCCCTGGAGGGGTTCACGCGCGACGGCGCCAAGGAGGCGATCGCCGAGCGCGGCGGCCGTGCGACCGCGTCGGTGTCCAAGAAGACCGGTTTCGTGGTGGTGGGGGACAGCCCCGGGTCCAAGTACGACAAGGCCGTCAAGCTGGGTGTGCCCGTGCTGGACGAGCAGGGGTTCCGGGTGCTGCTGGACGAGGGCGCCGACGCCGCCGTCGGCGTGCGGATCAACCGCTCGCCGGAGGACGGCGCCGCCGACGCGGCGGAGGCCCCCGCCGCGGAGGGGGCCGACGCCTAGCGGCGGCGCTCCGCGCCCCGGTCCGGAAAGCGGCCCCGCGCCCCCGCGTGCGGTGGGGCGGCGGGGGCAGGCCGGACCGGGGCGAACCCGTGTCCGGGCCCCGTGAACCGGCTGGTCACCACCCGGGGCCGCGGAGGGTCGGGGTTCCATTTTGTGCGTCCCCCACCACGCGCGGCCCACACCTTGGTTAACTGATAGTTCCGGGCAAGCGACAGTTGGTGACGAAGCCGCGTAAGCTGGACACGGACACGTTGGATGTGGACGCATCTAAAACCGCGATTCGGTCATGAGGGGGGCCGGACCGCGGGAACCCCGAGCGCGGGACCGGCGGCGCCGCGCCGTCGTCGGCCCACGGCCCCTCGCGAGGACCACGGATGAAGGACCCCATCAGCACCAGGGACATCGGTCCCCGTGCCGGGACACCGCTCTGGCTCTACATGCTGGGCACCACGGTCGCCGGCGCGGGCCTGCTCGTCGTCTCCAGCCTCGGCCTGGGCCTCGGCGAGCTCCGCGGCCTCGCGGTCGAACCCCTCACCTGGGTCCTGCTCTGCATGATCGTCCTCGGCGAACTGCGGCCCATCTCCATGCCCGGGCAGGCCCCCGGCAGCGGCGCCCCCACGTCGCTGCCGTTCTCCTTCGCGCTCGTCCTCCTCCTCGGCCTGCCCGTCGCCGCCCTCGTCCAGGCGGCCGCCACGACCGTGGCCGGCTTCGCGCGCGGCCACGCCCCCCACCGCACCGCCTTCAACGCCGCCCAGTACACGCTCTCCCTCGGGGTCGCCGACGCCGTCCTGCGCCTCGCCCTGCCCGGCCTCGTCGCCGACGGCCCCGCCCCCGCGGCGGGGGAACTCGTGGCCGTCGCCCTCGCCGGGGCCGCCTACTTCGCCGTCAACCGCGTCCTGGTCGTCTGCGCGGTGGCCATGCACGAACGCGTCCCGCTCAGACAGGTCATGTTCAAGGGGATCGGCCAGCAGTTCTACGTCAGCGGCGTCCTCATCAGCCTCGCCCCGCTCGTCGTCGTCGCCACCGCGCACTCGGTCCTCTACGTCCCCCTCTTCGCCTTCCCTCTCGGAGCCCTCTACACCAGCGCCATGCTGTCGGTGAAGCGCGACCACCAGGCCAACCACGACGAGCTCACCGGACTGGCCAACCGCAAGCTCCTCACCCACCGGTCCCGCCAGGAGATCGCCCACGCCCACCAGCGGGAAGGCGGGGTCGGCCTCCTCCTGCTCGACCTCGACCGGTTCAAGGAGGTCAACGACACCCTCGGCCACCCCACCGGCGACCGCCTCCTCCAGACCGTCGCCTACCGGCTCACCCACAGCGTCCGCCCCGGCGACCTCGTGGCCCGGCTCGGCGGCGACGAGTTCGCGGTGCTCCTGCCCCAGGTCGGCGACACCTCCGCCGCCCGCGAGGTCGCCGCCCGCCTGCGCGGCGCCCTCGCCGAGCCCGTCCGCCTCGACGGCATGGACTTCGACCTGGAGGCCAGCATCGGGATCGCGCTCTTCCCCCGGGACGCGCCCGACTTCCCGCTCCTCATGCAGCGCGCGGACGTCGCCATGTACGTCGCCAAGGCCGCCCGCACCGGGGTCGAGTGCTACGACCCCGGCAAGGACCGCAACTCCACGGCCAGGCTCAGCCTCTACAGCGAGCTCCGGCGGGGCCTGGCGGAGGGAGCGCTGGAGATGCACTACCAGCCCAAGGTGTCCCTCGACGACGAGCGGCCCGTGGGCCTGGAGGCCCTCGCCCGCTGGCGCCACCCCACCCGGGGGCTGCTCGCCCCCGAGGAGTTCATGCTGGTGGTCGAGCAGTCCAACCTGTTCCGCGCCTTCACCGGCCAGGTCCTCGACATCACGCTGGCCTGCGCCGCCCAGTGGCGCGGGGAGGGGATCCGCCTGCCCGTCTCCGTCAACCTCGGGGTCCGCGAACTCCTCGACCCCGAACTCCCGTCCACCGTGGCCGCCGCGCTGCGCGAGCACGGGGTGCCGCCCGAGCAGCTCGTCCTGGAGATCGGCGAGCACGCCCTCATCACCGACGCCGACGCCGCCACGGCCGCCGTCCACCGGCTCCGCGCGCTCGGCGTCGGCCTGGCCCTCGACGACTTCGGTACCGGCCACTTCACCCTGGCCCAGCTCGCCGGGCTCCCCCTCGACGAGGTGAAGATCCACGAGTCCTTCACCACACGCCTCGTGGACGGGCCCGACAACGGCCACACCGTCGTGCGGGCCGCCATCGCCCTGGTCAGGGCTCTGGGCATGCGCGCGACCGCCGGGGGCGTGCGCAGCCGGGCCCTCGCCCTCGCGGCCCGGTCCACCGGGTGCCACGCCGCGCAGGGGAGCCACTACTCTCCCCCGCTGGCCGCCCGCGAGGTCGTCGCCTGGGTGGCCGCCCACGAGGGCGGGGCCCCGGCCGACAGCCGCGTCTGACACCGAGGGCGGCGCCCCCGGAAAACGCCATAGGATTGACCCGATAGTCCTTCCGCCGAAGAAACGGTTCGCATTCATGACCGCCATCACCCGCGATGAGGTCGCACACCTCGCCCGGTTGTCGCGGCTGGCGCTCGACGAGGGCGAGCTCGACACGCTCGCCGCCCAGCTCGGTGACATCCTCACCGCCGTGGCCAAGGTGCAGGAGGTCGCCCAGGGCGACATCCCGCCCAGCTCGCACGCCCTGCCGCTGACCAACGTCTACCGCCCCGACGAGGCCAGGCCCGGCCTCACCCCCGAGCAGGCCCTGGCCGGGGCCCCGGCGGTGGAGGAACAGCGGTTCCGGGTCCCGCGGATCCTCGGAGAGGGTGAGTAGCCGATGAGCGACGTCATCAGCCTGACCGCGGCCGAACTCGGCTCGGCCATCAAGGGGGGCGAGGTGTCCTCCGAGGAGGCCACCACCGCCTACCTGGACCGCATCGAGGCGGTGGACGGCGAGATCAACGCCTTCCTGCACGTGCGCCGCGAGACCGCCCTCGACCAGGCCCGCGCGGTGGACGCCCGCCGCGCCGCCGGCGAGGAACTGGGACCGCTCGCGGGCGTGCCCGTCGCCCACAAGGACGTGTTCACCACCAAGGACATGCCCACCACGGCCGCCTCCAGGATCCTGGAGGGCTGGCAGCCGCCCTACGACGCCACCGTCACCGCGCGCCTGCGCGAGGCCGGCCTGGTCATCCTGGGCAAGACCAACATGGACGAGTTCGCGATGGGCTCCTCCACGGAGAACTCCGCCTACAAGGTCACCCGCAACCCGTGGGACACCGGCCGCATCCCGGGCGGCTCCTCCGGCGGCTCCTCCGCGGCCGTCGCCGCTTTCGAGGCGCCCCTGGCCACCGGGACCGACACCGGCGGCTCCATCCGCCAGCCCGCCGCCGTGTGCGGACTGGTGGGGGCCAAGCCCACCTACGGGGGCGCGTCCCGCTACGGGATGATCGCGTTCGCCTCGTCCCTGGACACCCCCGGCCCGTTCGCGCGCAACGTGCTCGACGCCGCCCTCCTCCACGAGGCGTTCTCCGGCCACGACCCCCGCGACTCCACCTCGATCGACGCCCCGGTCCCGCCGGTCGTGGACGCCGCCCGCCTGGGCGACGTCGACGGCCTGCGCGTCGGCGTGGTCAAGGAGCTGGACAGCGACGGCTTCCAGCCGGGTGTGCGCCGGCGCTTCCACGAGACCCTGGAGCTCCTGGAGTCCCTGGGCGCGAAGATCGTGGAGCTGTCCTGCCCGAGCTTCGACGCCGCCCTCTCGGCGTACTACCTCATCGCCCCGAGCGAGTGCTCGTCCAACCTCGCCCGCTTCGACGCGATGCGGTACGGCCTGCGGGTGGGCGACGACGGCACGCGCAGCGCCGAGGAGGTCATGTCGCTGACCCGGGCCCAGGGCTTCGGCCCCGAGGTCAAGCGCCGCATCATGCTGGGCACCTACGCCCTGTCGAGCGGCTACTACGACGCCTACTACGGCAGCGCCCAGCAGGTGCGCACGCTGATCAAGCGCGACTTCGACGCCGCGTTCGAGAGCGTCGACGTGCTGGTCTCGCCGACCACGCCGACCACGGCGTTCCCGATCGGAGAGCGCTCCGAGGACCCGATGGCCATGTACCTGGCCGACCTGTGCACGATCCCGTCCAACCTGGCCGGGAACGCGTCGCTGTCGGTCCCGTGCGGCCTGGCCCCCGAGGACGGCCTGCCCGTCGGCTTCCAGATCATGGCTCCGCCGCTGGCCGACGACCGGACCTACCGGGTGGCCTCGGCCGTCGAGCGCGCCCTCACCGAGCGCGACGGCGCCCTGATCGCCCGCAGCCCGTACGCGGTCGCCTAGCGGCCGGACGGCAGCGCCCCGTGTGCCCGCCGCCCCTCCCGGGGG
>NZ_JBSHDN010000044.1:0-39188 GCF_053616335.1 Nocardiopsis sp. NPDC055824 | reverse complement strand
GTCCGCGGCCTCCTGGGCGCGACGCCGGCCCTCCGCCCCTGAACCGCTTCCCCGCCCGGTCTCCCGGCCGCCTCATCTCTGTGTCGCCGTATCGCCCTGTCGCCCTGTCGCCCTGTCGCCCTGTCGCCGTGTCACTGTGTCGCCGTGTCGACCTGTGGACATGGCGATCCGTCCGCGTGGGAGCCCTCCCATAGACTTCTCGTCTCCCGACCCGAGAGGTGGCGCCGTGCTCCCCGAGATGACCTGGCTCAACGAACCTCCCCACTGGACCGAGGACGACGGCGTCCTCACGGTCACGACCGGAAGCCGTACGGACTTCTGGCGCCGGACCCACTACGGGTTCGTCCACGACGACGGGCACTTCCGGCACGCGACCGCGACCGGGGACTTCACCCTCCAGGCCACCTTCGGCGGAGGCTACGAGGTCCAGTACGACCAGGTCGGCCTCATGGTCCGGGCGGACGAGGAGCACTGGGTCAAGGCGGGCGTCGAGTTCACCGAGGGCGCGCTCACCCTGAGCACGGTCCTCACCCGCGGCCACTCCGACTGGTCGGTGGTGCCGCTCGCGCACACCGGCGAGGTCACCCTCCGCGTGATCCGCACCGGCGACGCGCTCAACGTCCAGTACCTCGACGGCGACGCGGGCTGGCGCCTCCTGCGGCTGGGGTACCTGCCGCTGCCGGAGTCCTGCCAGGTCGGGGTCATGTGCTGTTCGCCCGAGCGGGAGGGGTTCCGGGCCGTCTTCCGCGACCTGACGCTCTCCGCCGAGATCCCCGGGGACCTGCACGCGTAGCGTCGCCCCCGCGGGACCGTTTGTCGACAGACCGACAGACCGACAGACCGACAGGGAGCCCCGGGGCGCTCGCGGCGTGTCCGCCGGGACGGTGCCGCCGGCCGCGTGCCGCGGCGGAGGTCCCCCGGCGGGCGCGCCGTGTCCCCGCCCGGCTCCGGTCCCCGGGGCCTCCAGGCGGTTGACCTGCCCGTTCGCCGGTGTCGGCATGCCGCGCGGGGGTCTCCCGGGTGTGTTTTCCACATCACTTCGGGTAGTGGGGGCGATACCCCTCGCCGGAAGGGGAGGGGCGGATGGGGCTAATCCGACCAATGTGGAGGAATCATGTCCGATCGGACTCCGACCCAGGGCGTGACCCGGCTGTCCCGGCAGCCGATCCGACTCGCCGCCCTCATCGTCGGCATCGTCTTCCTGCTGGTGGGGATCATGGGGTTCATCCCCGGTCTGACCACGAACACCGACCAGCTGCAGTTCGCCGGCCACCACTCCGAGGCGCACCTGCTCGGCCTCTTCCAGGTGTCGATCCTGCACAACCTGGTCCACCTGCTCTTCGGCGTGGCCGGGGTGGCGATGGCCCGCACCGCGGCCTCGGCGAAGCTCTTCCTCGTCGGCGGTGGCGTGATCTACCTGGTGCTGTGGCTCTACGGCCTGGTGATCGACTTCGACAGTGCCGCGAACTTCGTGCCGCTCAACGACGCCGACAACTGGCTCCACCTGGGCCTGGGGGTGGGCATGATCGCCCTCGGCCTGCTCCTGGCGCCCTCGCGCAGGGCCCGGCGCTAGCCGGAACGGGCTCATACGACGGGCCCCGACCCCCGACGAGGGGCCGGGGCCCGTCGCGGTCCCGGCGGATCAGCTCCGGTCGAGCCACTCGTAGGCGGCTCCGGCGGCGCAGGCGTAGACCGCGTGGTGCAGCAGGTCCAGGCCGATCTCCCCGGCCCCCCACCGCCAGGCGGGAGGCGCCGTGCCGGTGGCCGGCAGGACGACCTGCTCGCCTCCCCACACCGCGGCCAGGTGGACGGCCGCCGCTCCGGGGCCGCGCAGGCCGGCGGCGCCGAGCAGCCCGCGGACCGCTCCCCAGGAGGTCCCGTAGCCCCAGTGGACGAGGGCGCCGAACCTGCGTCCGCCCGCGTCGTCCCTCGGCCTGACGCCGAGCAGCCTCCCGGCGGCGTCGGCCGGGGCCGAGCTGTCGGCGCGGCCCCGCACCCGTGCCTCGACCGTGCTGGACACGGTCATGGCGGCGGTGCCGACCAGCCCTGCCAGCAGGCCCCGGCCGACGGCCGACGAGGCGTTCCCGAGGGCCCTCCCCATGTCCACGGCCGCCGCCCTCAGCGCTCGACCACGTGCCGGGTGTTGGGCACGCAGTGGGTCATGGTCAGCCCCGACACGTCGCGGGCCCCGTTCCGGCCCAGGCGGCCCAGGCGCTCGCGGTCCTCCTCGGTCAGGTCCTGGCTCTGGAGCGGCTTCAGGTGGGACACGTCCTCGGGGCCGATGCCCAGCCCCTCTCCGACGCGCAGTCCCAGGTCGTCCTCGACCAGGAGGAAGTGCCAGACCATGCGCTCCTGGATCGGGCGGTCGCACTGGGAGAGCAGCGTCGTGAAGTTGTGGACGAGGTCGTCCCGCTCCCACTGCTCCATCAGGAGGTAGCGCTGGCCCGCCTGCTTGTAGTCGTTGGTGCGGGAGATGCGCGCCCGCGTGAGCCTGCCCCGGATCTCCGGGCCCTGGTCGTCGTGCGTGGGGTACTGCCCCTCGCGCAGGCCGCCGGTGATGGAGGGCTCGTAGTTGACGTGCGGGTTCTCCCCGGCGGGGTCCTGGTAGTAGTTCATCTGGCCGTCGCGCTGGTTGGTCCGCACGTTCGCGTTCCTGGCCTGGTTCACCGGGAGCTGGAGGTAGTTGGGCCCCACACGGTAGCGCTGGGTGTCGCTGTAGGAGAAGGTGCGCCCGACGAGCATCTTGTCGTCGGAGAAGTCCAGGCCGTCCACGAGGACACCGGTGCCGAAGGAGATCTGCTCGTTCTCGGCGAAGTTGTTCGCGACGTTGCGGTCGAGCACGATCCTCCCCACCGGCTTGGGCGGGAAGTCCTGCTCCGGCCACGTCTTGGTGTCGTCCAGCGGGTCGAAGTCCAGTTCGGGGTGCTCGTCGTCGCTCATCATCTGCACGAGCAGCTCCCACTCGGGGTGGTCGCCGCGCTCGATCGCCTCGTGCAGGTCCTTGGTCGCGTGCCCGGTCTCGGTCGCCTGGATGTTGGCGGCGTCGGCCTCGGTCATGCTCCGCACGCCCTGCTTGGGCATCCACGTGTACTTGACCAGGACCGTGTTCCCGGTGGCGTCGACCCACTTGTAGGTGTTGACGCCGAAGCCCTGCTGGTGCCGGTAGTCCGCGGGGATGCCGCGCGGGCTGAACAGGTTGACCAGCATGTGCATGCACTCGGGTGTCTGCGACATGAAGTCGAAGATGCGGTTGGGTTCCTGACGGAAGGTGACCGGGTCCGGTTTGAGGGCGTGGATCACGTCCGGGAACTTGATGGCGTCGCGGATGAAGAACACCGCGAGGTTGTTGCCCACCAGGTCCCAGTTGCCGTCCTCGGTGTAGAACTTGATGGCGAATCCGCGCGGGTCGCGGGCGCACTCCGAGGAGTCCCGGCCGCCGATGACGGTCGAGAAGCGCAGCGCCACGTCGGTCCGCTTGCCCTTGCCCTGGAAGAGCCTGGCCCGCGTGTAGCGGTCGATCGGCTCGTCGCCCCACGTGCCGTAGGACTCGAAGTATCCGAACGCGGTCGCGCCGCGGGCGTGCACCACCCGCTCCGGGATGCGCTCCCGGTCGAAGTGGCTGATCTTCTCCAGGAACTGGTAGTTCTCCAGGGTCGCGGGCCCCCGCTCGCCGACCGTGCGCTGGTTCTGGTTGTCGTAGACAGGGTGGCCCTGCCTGTTCGTGAGCACCTCGCGGTCGTCCCCGGGAAAGGAGCCCTGGCTGGATACGTCGGTCATGTGACTGGTCCCCCGCCTGTCGTCATGATGTGTCCCTCACAGCCTCGCACCTGCCCGACTCCGGGCCCGCTAACGCAGGGCAAAGGCATTTCTTACCGGGCGGAGGGCGTGTCGGGACCGTCCCTCCGGCCGGAGGCCGCGGGCGGGAGGCGCGGTTCCCGCCCGCGCCGACCTCCGTGTTTCACGTGAAACATCCGGACGTCCGGGCCCGTGGAACCCCAGCCCCAGGCGAGTTCCATGACTGTCCCATGGGCGGCGTGTCCTCCCCCGCCGCCGCCCGCGCCTCGCGGACGGTGGAGCCGTGTGCCCGCGGGTCAGCGGGAGAGGTCGACGGGCCCGCGGGGCCGGTTCGGGGGCGAGCATGGGCGTACGCACGTGGATCGAGTCGTGGCCGGTGTACCGGCAGGCCACCGGCGGGGACCGCCTCGGCCGGGGCGCCGCCGCCCGCTCCGGGGCCACGGAGGAGCTGCGGCCCCGCACCGCCGACGCCGACCGTGTCGTCAAGTCGGTCTGCCCCTACTGCGCCGTCGGATGCGGTCAGAACGTGTACGTCAAGGACGAGCGCGTCATCCAGATCGAGGGGAACCCGGACTCCCCCATCAGCCGGGGGCGCCTGTGCCCCAAGGGCTCGGCCAGCCTCCAGCTCACCACCGGTTCGGCCCGCGAGGAGAAGGTCCTCTACCGGCGCCCGTACGGCGCCGACTGGGAGGAGCTCGACCTCGGCACGGCGATGTCCATGGTCGCCGAGCGCGTGGCGCGCACCCGGGACGAGACGTGGGAGGAGGAGGTCGACGGGCGCCGTGTCGCGCGGACCCTCGGCATCGCCGGCCTCGGCGGCGCGACGCTGGACAACGAGGAGAACTACCTCATCAAGAAGCTGTTCACGGCGCTGGGCGTGGTCCAGGTGGAGAACCAGGCGCGCGTGTGCCACAGCTCCACGGTCGCCGGGCTCGGCACCTCCTTCGGCCGCGGCGGGTCGACCACCTTCCTCCAGGACCTCCAGAACTCCGACTGCATCGTGATCGAGGGGTCCAACTTCGCGGAGGCGCACCCGGTCGGCTTCCAGTGGGTGATGGAGGCCAAGGCGCGCGGCGCCGTCGTCATCCACGTGGACCCCCGGTTCAGCCGCACCAGCGCGCTGGCCGACCTGCACGTCCCCCTCCGGGCGGGTACCGACATCGCCTTCCTCGGGGCGATCGTCAACCACGTCCTCACCGGGGAGAAGTACTTCCGCGACTACCTCCTGGAGTTCACGAACGCGGCGACGATCGTCTCCGAGGAGTTCCGGGACACCGAGGACCTGGACGGGCTCTTCTCCGGTTTCGACGCCGAGGGCCGGTGCTACGACACCTCCAGCTGGATGTACGACGGGGCGTCGGTCGCCGCCGCGGCGGGCGACCGCGCCAACTTCGACCGCGTGCGGGGCACGGGCCGGCCCGAGCAGCAGGGGTCGGGCGGCGCGGTGATGAGCAGCGTCCCCCGCGAGGACCGGACGCTGACCGACCCGCGCTGCGTGTTCCAGATCCTCCGCCGGCACTACTCGCGCTACACGCCGGAGCTCGTCGAGGAGGTGTGCGGGGTGTCCCGGGAGGTGTTCGCCCGGGTCTGCGACCACCTGACCCGCAACTCCGGCCGGGACCGCACCTCGGCGTTCTGCTACGCGGTGGGCTGGACCCAGCACACCGTCGGCTCCCAGTACATCCGGACGGCGTCCATCCTCCAGCTCCTGCTGGGCAACATCGGCCGGCCCGGCGGCGGCATCATGGCGCTGCGGGGGCACGCCAGCATCCAGGGGTCCAGCGACATCCCCACGCTGTTCGACCTGCTGCCCGGGTACCTGCCGATGCCCCACGCCGCCCACGAGGGGTCCCTGCAGGAGTACATCAGGACCAACGGCGCCTCCTACAAGGGCTTCTGGACGAACATGGAGGCCTACACCGTCAGCCTGCTCAAGGCCTGGTGGGGCGACCACGCCACGGAGGAGAACGGCTACCGCTTCGGCCACCTGCCGCACCTGACCGGCTCGCACAGCACCTACGACACGGTCATGGCGCAGATCCGCGGCGAGTGCCGGGGCTACTTCCTCATGGGCGAGAACCCGGCCGTGGGCTCCGCCAACAGCCGCGCGCAGCGGATGGGCATGGCCAACCTCGAATGGCTGGTGGTCCGCGACTTCTCCCTCATCGAGAGCGCCACGTGGTGGAAGGACGGGCCCGAGATCGAGTCCGGCGAGCTCCGCACGGAGGACATCGCCACGGAGGTGTTCTTCTTCCCGGCGGCCTGCCACACGGAGAAGGAGGGCACCTTCACCAACACCAACCGCACGGTCCAGTGGCGCGACCGCGCCGTGCTCCCCAAGGGCGACCAGCGCAGCGACCTGTGGTTCGTCCACCGGCTCGGCACGATGCTGCGCGCGCTCCTCGCCGACTCGGGGCTCGACCGGGACCTGCCCCTGCTCGAACTGACCTGGGACTACCCGACCGACGAGCACGGCGACCCCGACGCGGCGGCGGTCCTGGCCGAGATCAACGGCCGCGGCCCGGACGGCGCCCCGCTCGGCTCCTACACCGAGCTGAGGGCGGACGGCAGCACGAGCTGCGGCTGCTGGATCTACTGCGGGGTCTACGCCGACGGCGTCAACCAGGCGGCGCGACGCAAGCCCGGGTCGGAGCAGGACTGGGTGGCCGCCGAGTGGGCCTGGAGCTGGCCGGCCAACCGGAGGCTGCTGTACAACCGGGCGTCGGCCGACGCGGAGGGCCGGCCGTGGAGCGAGCGCAAGGCGCTGGTGTGGTGGGACGCGGAGCGCGGTGAGTGGACCGGACACGACGTCCCCGACTTCGAGCTGCACAAGGCGCCGGACTACCGGCCGCCGGAGGGGGCCCGGGGCGTGGAGGCCCTCAGCGGGACCGACGCGTTCATCATGCAGGCCGACGGGCGTGCGTGGCTGTACGCGCCGACCGGCCTCCACGACGGGCCGCTGCCCACCCACTACGAGCCGCAGGAGACCCCCTTCGAGAACCCGCTCTACGGTCGGCAGCGCAACCCCACCCGGCTCCTGTACCCGCATGAGTACAACCGGTACCACCCGCAGGCGGGGACCCCGGGAGCGGAGGTCTACCCCTACCTGGTGACCACCTACCGCCTCACGGAGCACTTCACGGCCGGGGGCATGAGCCGGTGGACCCCCTACCTCGCGGAGCTCCAGCCCGCGTTCTTCTGCGAGGTCGGCCCCGAGCTGGCCGCCGAGCGGGGCCTGGAGAACGGGGGCTGGGCCACCCTCGTCACCGCCCGCGCCGCCATCGAGGCGCGGGTGCTGGTCACCGACCGCATGGCGCCGCTGCGCGTCCAGGGGCGGGTCGTCCACACGATCGGCCTCCCCTACCACTGGGGCCCCAACGGTTACACGACCGGTGACGCCGCCAACGAACTCATGTCCATCGCGCTCGAACCCAACACGCACATCCAGGAGGTCAAGGCGCTCACCGCCGACATCGTCCCTGGGCGTCGGCCGCGCGGTGCGGACAGGGAGGAGCTGGTGCGCTCCCACCGCGAGCGCGCCGGGATCACCGAGCGGACCGGAACGGAGGTGTGACCGTGGTCGTGCGGAGCGCGCGGGGACACGGGGACCCGGGGGAGAGCGGCACCGGGCAGGGGTACGGGGACGAGCAGCGGGAGCGGGTCGGGTTCTTCACCGACACCAGCGTGTGCATCGGCTGCAAGGCCTGCGAGGTCGCCTGCAAGGAGTGGAACTCCGTACCCGAGGACGGCCTGGACTTCACCGCCATGTCGTTCGACAACAGCGTCGGGCTGGGGGCGGACACCTGGCGCCACGTGGCCTTCGTCGAGCAGCGGCGACCGCTGGGCCACCAGGACGCGGGCGTGGGCCGCCCCGCGCCGGTCGACCTCGGCATGCCGTCCACGGAACTCCCCGGCGCCTACACCGGCGTGGAGGAGCGCGAGGAGTTCCGGTGGCTCATGGCCTCGGACGTGTGCAAGCACTGCACCAGCGCCGCCTGCCTGGACGTGTGCCCGACGGGCTCGCTCTTTCGCACCGAGTTCGGCACCGTGGTCGTCCAGCAGGACATCTGCAACGGCTGCGGGTACTGCGTCTCGGCCTGCCCCTACGGCGTCATCGACCGCCGCGAGGACGACGGCCGGGCCTGGAAGTGCACCATGTGCTACGACCGGATCGGCGACGGCATGGAGCCGGCCTGCGCCAAGGCCTGCCCCACCGACTCCATCCAGTTCGGGAACCTGGACGAGCTGCGGGAGCGCGCGGCGAGGCGGCTGGAGGACCTCCACGGGGCAGGGGTCTCCTCGGCCCGGCTGTACGGCGAGGACCCCGGCGACGGGGTGGGCGGCAACGCGGCCTTCTTCCTGCTGCTGGACGAGCCCGAGGTCTACGGGATGCCGCCGGACCCGGTGGTCACCACCCGGGACCTGCCGTCGATGTGGGCGCACGCGGGCCTGGCGGCCGCCGCGCTGCTGGTCGGATCGGCCGCCGCGTTCGCGGGGAGGCGACGGTGAGCACGTCGGACGTGACGAGGGAGGGCGTACGGGGACAGCGGCCCGGACGGGACGCGGTCACCGGGAGCGCACGGGTGGTCGGGGAGGGACAGCGCCGCCGGCACGGCGGGCGGCGCGGCGGGCCCACGCGGGTGCCGGACGCCGAGTTCCGCTCCTACTACGGGCGGCCGGTCCTGAACCAGGTGGTGTGGGAGGCCTCCGACATCGGCGGGTACCTGTTCCTGGGCGGGCTGGCCGGCGCGTCGTCGGTCCTCGCGGCCGGGGCCGAGCTCACCGGCCGGGACGCCATGGCGCGCCCGCTCAAGTACACGGCCCTCGCCGCGATCTCCGGGTCCGTGGTGGCGCTCGTCCACGACCTGGGGCGGCCCGAGCGCTTCCTGAACATGCTCCGCGTGGTCAAGCCGACCTCGCCGATGAGCGTGGGGACGTGGATCCTCACGGCGTACGGGCCGCTCGCCGGGGTCGCCGCGGTGACCGCCGCGACCGGGTGGTTCCCGCGGATCGGCCGGGCGGCCACCCTCGGCGCCGCGGCGGTGGGGCCCCTGGTCGCCACCTACACGGCCCCCCTGGTGTGCGACACCGCCGTGCCGTCCTGGCACGAGGGGTACCGGTACATGCCGTTCCTGTTCGCGGCCTCGGCCTCGGCGGCGGCGGGAGGGGCGGGGCTGGTGGCCTCGCCCCTCGGGCAGAGCGGCCCCGCGCGCCGGGCCGCCGTTGGCGGTGCGCTCGTGGAGACGGCGGTGTCCACCGCCATGGAGCACCGGATGGGACTGGCCGGGGAGCCCTACCGGCTGGGCACGGCGGGCGTCTTCGTCCGCGCGGCCAAGGCCCTGACCCTGGCCGGCGCGGCCGGGGCCGTGCTGGGCCGCCGCAGCCGGGCGGTGTCCGCGCTGAGCGGCGCCGCACTGCTCGCCGGTTCGGCGTGTACCCGCTTGGGGGTCTTCCACGCCGGGAAGCAGTCCGCCGCCGACCCGAAGTACACGGTGGTGCCCCAGCGCAGGCGGATGGCCGAGCGGGCCGCGGAGCCCGCCGCCGAACAGGAGGCCCGGGCCGAGGCGGCCGGGCGCACCGCGGGGCGGGCCGGGTCCGGCGGCGCCGGAGGCGGGGCCGCCGGGGCGTGAGCCGGTCCCGGCGGCGGGGGCGGGCGGTGAGCGCCTGCCCCGCCACGGGGTAGGAAGACGGTCCCAGGACGGATCCCCAGAAAGGCCCGACGATGGCGTTCCACCGGCCAGGACTGCCCTTCGACCTGCCCGAACCTGATCTCCTGTGGGCCAGGGCCGGGGCGTACGCCTCGGTGTGCGCCGGGCTGGGGCTCACGGACTGCGTGGCGGAGGGGCCCGTCGTCCGGCGCGGCGGCGCGGGGGCCGGGGCGGGGTTCGAGCTCGTCCGCGTGGCGGGGGACCGCTTCCTGCTGGTCGGCGAGCACGGCCTCGACTCGCCGGAGCGGGGGTGGTCGCGCCCGGTGGACCCGTTCGAGGGCGCTCCCGACTGGCTGCCGTGGGAGTGGCTGGAACGGAGGCCGTGCCCGGACTTCGCCTACTGGTGGGACGGCGTCTGGGCCCGCACGGACTACCCCGACGACTGGGACGACGACGGGCTCGGACCGGCGGTCGAGGGGGCCGACGCCGACCTGCTGGTGTGGCGGATGGAGATCCTGGACCCGGACACGGAGGGGTTCGGCCGGGGTCCGCTGAGGGACGCGCTGGAGACCCTGGTGGCCCGCGCCGAGGAGCGCACGGTGGACGCCCGTGTGCTGGAGACCGTGCTCGGGCACTTGGAGGAGCACACGGGGGACGCCCGTACCGGGCGAGCGCTGGAGTGTGCGCGCGGCCTCGGGCTCACGGGGGACGAAGAGCCCCGGGAAATCCCGGCCGGGCAGGGCGGGCCCGCGTCCGGGGGGTGGCCCCTCATCGGGCTGGGCGAACGGCTGCTGCTGGTCGGCGACGCCATGCGGTCGGCCGGGGAGCTCGACCGCCCCGGGGCGGTGACGGCCCTCCCGCCCCCCGGGGCCGGGGGCGCGGCTGCGGACCCGGGCCCGGAGGGCGCGGGCGGGCCCGGGGCGGCGCTGCTCGCAGAGGTGGCAGCGTCGGCGGCGGCCGTGCGCGACCGGGAGGCGGGCGGCGGTGACCTCGTCCTGGTCTTCCGCGCGCCCCGCCCCGGGGGTCTCACCCTGGACGACGGGGCGGCTGCCCCCGCCGGGACGGGCCTGCCCGAACTGCTGGAGCGGTTGCGCTCGCAGGAGGCGAACCCCGAGCGCGGGCGGTGGCTCTTCGCCCGGATCACCGTCTCCGGCGGCGATGTCGTCCTGGAGCGCGTGTACGACCACTGGCCGTCCTGGGAGCGCGGGCGGCGCGACGGCACCCCCGAGAACCTGGAGTTCCTGGCGGAGGAGATGGCGGCGCGCTCCCCCGCGTGGCGTCCCGCGTGGGCCGCGCTGCTGGACGAGGCGTCCGCCTTCGACCCGCCCTGGCCCGGCCCTCCCGGGCGGCCCAGCGTTCCGCCGGCGCGGCCGGACGCGGCCGGGCGGGTCGCCCTGCTCGACCGGATCGGCGACCTCCTGCGCGCCGCGGCCGGGCGGCGGGACTGGGAAAGGTTGCGGCTGTCGTACCGGGCGCTCGTCGGCTACGCGGGCGGAACTCTCGTGGCCACCGGGCCCGCAGGGGATGAGGAACTGGGACTGAACGAGGACCTGCGGGCCGAGATGGCGCTCCTGCGGTCGGTCACCTACTCCGAGGGGAGGGGCGCCTGGTTCGGCGCGGAGCTGGTCCTGGAGAGGAACGGGGGGTGGCGGATCGTCTACGACCGGGACGGGGAGCCCCGTTTCTCCGTGCCGCCGCCCGCGTTCAGCTACGCCCTGGACGCCCGCTACTACCCGAGGGATTCGGGGCGGGTGCCGCCGTGGTTGGGGGAGCGCCTGCGCAGCGCCCAAGGGTGAGGGCCGGTTGGTCGGAGGGTGTGCCGGGGGCGGGTCGGTCCCGGTGGAGAATGTGCGACATTCCGGACTGCTCGGGTCCCCTTAAGGTGGTTAGACTCGGCGTGGGAACTGAGAAGGGGCCGCCTGCGCGCGCAGGCGGCCCCTTTTGTGTGCACTACTTGGTGCGCACGCTGGCAAGCAGCGCGGACCACTCCGGGCCGGGGACTTCCAGGTGCCCCGCCATGGGGTTCTGGGAGTCGCGGACCGCGGCGCCACTCGGGAGGTCCGCGACCTCGACGCAGTTGCCGGTCGGCTGGCTGTAGGAAGACTTGCGGAAGAGAAGGTCAGCGGGAACTGAGTTCATGGGGTTACTCGATCATCTGTCGTAGACGGTCAGCTGTCTCTCCGGGGCGGAGAGCAGTCATCACCAGGTGCTTCATCAGTGCGCGGTACCGGGCAACTTCGTCGGGCTCTTCCAGGTATAGGCCATCGGTGTCGGTCTCCAGGTACACGATCGAGGGGTCTACGGCGTCAGGGAAGTCCAGCACGACGAACGGTCCACCGGACCCGCTGTTGAGACGCCGGGCCTGAGTCATCTGAATGGTGATGGACGGCCGCTCGCCCAGCTCCAGGAGGTGACGGGCCTGCTCGCGGAGCACGTTTGGGTGGTCGTCCTCCAGACGAAGTAGGGCGGTCTCGTCGAAGATCGCCCACAACTCCGGAGGATCCTCGTTCAGGATGTGCTGGCGGGTCGTTCGCGCATCGGCTGAGCGCCGAGCTTCCTCCGGGCGGAGAAGAGCGGCCTCTGCGAGCAGTTCCATGTACTGGGGCACCTGTAGAAGACCAGGAATCACGACCGGCTCCCAGGTGGAAATGGTCGCGGCCTCCTGCTCGAAGCCGACGTAGCGTGCGGCAAGAACATCCCGGTAGCGGCTCCACCAACCGCGTTCGAGGGACTGACGGCACAGGTTGAGGATCTCGTCATGCTCTTGCCCTGGCGGCACCTCGAAGGCTCGAAGAATCGCGCGGATCTCAGGCAACTTCGGGCGCTGGCGAAAGCCGTTCTCGATGTTCGAGTACGCGGTTTTGCTCAGCTCTGAGGCCCGCGCGGCTTCCTCGCTGGTCATTCCAGCGGCCTGTCTTAGGCGCAGTAGCTCGGCGGACAGTCGGCGTCGGCGGATCGTCGGGGAGTACCTGGTGGCCATAGTGCTCCGATCGTAGACGGGGCCCTAGTGGAAGCAGACATTTTAGGACACCCGACTCAGGGTTTCCTAGATTAGGTGACCCGGTCTTGCTTTTTAGGAATCCTAATATCAGTATGGAGCCACTCAGTTCTCCGCTGGGCTTCCCACCTGGCACCCTTACCGGAGGTATGCCTTGCGCTACCTGCTTCTCATCCTGTCCGCGCTGTGGCTCGTCGCCCGCGCCGAAGCTCATGTGGTCCGTCGACGTTCCGGCCGTGTCCGCCGGTACGCGGCAAGGCCCCAGGCTCCCCGGCCGCACGTGGTCACCGGCCCGATTCCGATCGTCCGGCCGATCAGCCCGACCGGCGTCTCCTCCCCGACGCCTCCGCCGGAACGCCCGCGCGTGGGCGGCCTCGCACCCGTCGTACCGCTGGACCCCTACCGGCGTCGCGCCCGCCGGGACGCCTCCCGGCGCGGCCTGGTCGTCCTGATCGCCCTGGCCCGGCAGTCCGAGGAGCACGGCCGGGCGGTGAGGGCCGCATGAGCGCCGTCCGCCGCACCGTGTGCGATCTCCGCGAACTTCCGACCATGGCGGCGCTCACCGCGTGGGCCACCGTCCACGGGGCGGCCGTCACCTACCTGGGGCCCGACCTGCAGGGCCATGCGGTCTACGCGGCCCGCCGGGGGCCCGTGACCCGGGTCGTCACAGTCCCCGGTCCGGACCCCCATCCGCACCCGCTGACCTGGCACTCGCCACTGGAGACCCTCCCCGCCGACGCGCCGCCGGGGGCCGCAGGGGCAGCCGTCCGCGTTCCCGCAGCCCGATCCGGCGGCCCCGACCCGTCCGGCGGTCCCGGGGCCCCGGCCGGGGGCCTGCGCGCCGTGTGGATGGCGGCCGTCCGCGCCGTCTCCGTCCTCTGAGACCGGGCGCGCCCTGAGCGGGGGCCGGGGCGCGCCCTTCCACACCTCCCCCGAGGAGCACGGCGTGGACGGCGCCACCAGGTGCGAGAAGACCACCAGCGGCCAGCACGACTACATCCCGGACCCGGCCGACCCCAGATGGCCCGGCATCCGCACGCAGACGTGCCGCCACTGCGGCGACACCCTCACCCACACCCGCGGGTGACCCCTCACAGAAAGCAGGACACCATGATCGAGACCCTTCCGGAAAAACTCCTCACCCCTGCCGAGGTCGCGAGGCTGTTCCGGGTGGACCCCAAGACGGTCACCCGTTGGGCGGCGGCCGGCCGCCTCAGCAGCGTGCGCACCCCGGGCGGGCACCGCCGGTTCCGCGAGGCGGAGGTCCGTGCGCTCCTCTCGGGTGGCGACGGCAAGTAGACCATCGCGCGCCCGGCTGCTTCGGGCCCGGGCGCGCGTTCCCATGCCAGGCCGCCGCCGCGCCGGGGCCCCGGGGGTCTGCGACCGGGTTTCCCACACCCGGGAGCCTTCCGTCAGGAGTCCCGGACCTGGTCGGCTCGGACGACGACGGGCGGCTCCACCGACCACGGGAAGTTGATCCACCGGTCGGTGTGCTTCCACACGTATTCGCACTTGATCAGGGACTGCGGCTTCTCGTAGACGACCGCGCTGCGCACCTCGGCGACGTGCTCGGCGCAGAAGTCATGCACGAGCTTGAGGGTCCTGCCCGTGTCGGCCACGTCGTCGGCGACGAGGACCTTCTTGTCGCTCAGGTCCACCAGGTTCGGGACCGGCGGCAGCATGACGGGCATGTCGAGGGTCGTGCCGACCCCGGTGTAGAACTCCACGTTCATCACATGGAGGTTCTTGACGTCGAGCGCGTACCCCAGGCCCCCGGCGACGAACAGGCCGCCGCGCGCGATCGAGAGGATCATGTCGGGCTCGAAGCCGTCGTCGGCGATCGTGCGGGCCAGGTCTCGCATCGCGGTGCCGAACAGCTCATAGGTCAGGTTCTCGCGCTCGTCGCTCACGGGCGGGCCTCCTCCTTGCGCGGTGGGGTGGTGTGCGGCCCATGCTCCCACCATGGGCGGCCTGGCACGTGGCGCCGCCCCTAGGCCGGGCCGCTCCTCCGCCGGGCCCGGGACCGGGACCGGTCCCCGTCACCCGGGTGGGCCCGGTGGGGCGCAGGGGGCGGCCCGTCGGCGTGCGGACCGGGCGGCGCGTCGGCCCGGTGACGGGACGGTGCAGGGTTCGCGGGACCGGCGCTCCGACCACCTGTCCACGCGAGGGGGTGTTCTGGGTCACATAGATGGACGAACGGTCACCGATCTGGGGTCAGAAACCGACGTTTTCTTGATTCTCACCCCTTTGTGGCGAACAGATGGCAACAAACTGCACCATGTGTCTGTACACACCCCTCGGACACAGGAGGTAGAGGCCATGGCCGACGCCCAGGACCTGCTCCCCTCCGAGCAGCCGGTACGGCTGCTCGACGAGACCGGGCGTCCGGTGGCCGGCGCCGCCCTGCCCTTCCCCACGGCCGACCGGCTCCTCGCCGCCTACGCCTCCCTGGTGGTCGGCCGCCGCGTCAACGACCAGGCCGGCGCGCTCGTCCGCCAGGGACGCCTGGCCGTCTACCCCTCCTCGCACGGGCAGGAGGCCTGCCAGACCGGCGCCGCCCTGGCCCTCGCCGAGGGCGACTGGCTCTTCCCGACCTACCGCGACACCGCCGCCGTCGTCGCGCGCGGCGTCGACCCGGTCGAGGTGCTCACCCTCCTCAAGGGCGACTGGCACGCGGGCTACGACCCCTACGAGCACCGCGTCGCCCCGCAGGCCACCCCGCTCGCCACCCAGCTCCTGCACGCCGTCGGCCTCGCCCACGCGGCCCGCCTGCGCGGGGAGGACACCGTCGCCATGGCCATGTGCGGCGACGGCGCCACCAGCGAGGGCGACTTCCACGAGGCGCTCAACTTCGCCGCAGTCTTCAAGGCCCCCGTCGTCTTCTTCGTGCAGAACAACGAGTACGCGATCTCCGTCCCGCTGGCCCGCCAGAGCGCCGCCCCCTCCCTCGCCCACAAGGGCGTCGGCTACGGGGTGAACGCCGAGCGCGTCGACGGCAACGACACCCCCGCCGTGCTCGCCGTCCTGGACCGCGCCGTGGCCGCCGCCCGCGCGGGCGAGGGGCCCCAGCTCGTCGAGGCGCACACCTACCGCATGCAGGCGCACACCAACGCCGACGACGCCACCCGGTACCGCAGCGACGAGGAGGTCGGCCCGTGGGTCGCCAGGGACCCGCTGCTGCGCATGGAGGCGTACCTGAAGCGCAAGCGCCTGCTCACCAAGGCCCGCCGGACGGAGTTCGCCGAACGCGCCGAGGCCGTCGCCGCCGCCATGCGCGAGGGCGTCTCCCGCGACGCCGAGCCGGACCCGTCCGAGCTGTTCGCCCACGTGTTCTCCACCCCCACCCCGCAGCTGCGGGAGCAGGCCGCCTTCCTGGCCGACGAACTCAGCAGAGAGGGCAGCTGACATGGCGACCGACCCCACCAAGCTCTCCATGGCGCAGGCCCTCAACCGGGCGCTGCGGGACGCCATGGCCGAGGACGGCAGAGTCTACGTCTTCGGCGAGGACGTCGGCCCCCTCGGCGGCGTCTTCCGCATCACCGACGGCCTCACCGCCGAGTTCGGCGAGAACCGCTGCTTCGACACCCCGCTCGCCGAGTCCGGCATCGTCGGCATGGCCGTGGGGATGGCGATGAACGGCATGCGGCCCGTCGTCGAGATGCAGTTCGACGCCTTCGCCTACCCGGCGTTCGAGCAGATCGTCAGCCACGTCGCCAAGACCCGCAACCGCACGCGCGGACGGGTCGGCCTGCCCATCGTCATCAGGGTCCCCTACGCGGGCGGGATCGGCGGGGTCGAGCACCACTGCGACTCCTCCGAGGCCTACTACGCGCACACACCCGGCCTGACCGTGGTCACCCCCTCCACACCCCACGACGCCTACCACCTGCTGCGCGAGTCGATCGCCTCCGACGACCCGGTGGTCTTCATGGAGCCGAAGAAGCTCTACTGGGGCAAGGACGAGGTCGACCCGGCCTCGCCCGCGCCCGGCATCGGCAGGGCGGTCGTGCGCCGTCCCGGGACCGACGCCACCCTCATCGCCTACGGGCCCGCCGTGTCCACCGCACTGGAGGCCGCCGACGCCGCCGCCCAGGAGGGGCGCAGCCTCCAGGTCGTGGACGTGCGGTCCCTCGTCCCCTTCGACGACGAGACGGTGTGCGAGGCGGTCCGCTCCACGGGCCGCGCCGTCGTGGTCGCCGAGGCCAGCGGGTACGCGAGCGTCGCCTCGGAGATCGTCGCCAGGGTGACCGAGCGCTGCTTCCACTCCCTGGCCGCCCCCGTCCGCCGGGTGACCGGCTTCGACATCCCCTTCCCGCCGCCGAAGCTGGAGCGGTTCCAGCTGCCCGGTGTGGACCGCGTCCTCGACGCGGTCGACGACCTCCAGTGGGAGGACCAGTGACGACGCAGACCTTCGAACTCCCCGACCTGGGAGAGGGACTGACCGAGGCCGAGGTGGTGCGCTGGCTCGTCGCCGTCGGCGACACGGTGGCCGTGGACCAGCCGATCGCGGAGGTGGAGACCGCCAAGTCGATCGTGGAGGTCCCCACGCCGTTCGCGGGCACCGTCAGCGTGCTGCACGGCGGGGAGGGCGAGGTGATGGAGGTCGGCAAGCCGCTGATCAGCATCGCCGCCGACGCTCCGGGCGGTGCGGACGGAGCGGCGGACGCCCCGGCCGCGCGCGAGGCGGGCGCCCCGGCCGCGCGCGAGGCGGGCGCCCCGGTGTCGGCGGAGGGCGAGCGGTACCGGGAGGAGGAGCGCGCCGGTTCCGGCAACGTCCTCATCGGCTACGGCACCCCCGACGACGGGAGGACCGCCGGGCGCCGCCGCCGACCGCGAGCGCGCCCGGCCGGACCGGCCGCTCCCCCGGCTCCGGCGACCGGCGGGACCGGGCGGCCCCCGCTGGTGACGTCGCCGCTGGTCCGGCAGATGGCCCGCGAGGCCGGACTGCGGATCTCCGAGGTCGCCGGCAGCGGTCCCGGAGGGCTCATCACCCGGCGCGACGTGGCCGCGGCGATCGAGGCCTCCCGTGCCCCGGACCTCGCCACGGTGACGCCGATCGACCCCGGCCGTCCCGTGGCCACCGAGTCCGCATCCGCTCCCGACGCGGGAGACCCGCGTGCGGAGGTGGACGCCCGCACGGGGCTGGCCGAGTCCCGGCGCACGCCCATGAACGGCTTCCGCAAGAGCGTCGCCGCCTCGCTCTCGCGCAGCCGCAGCGAGATCCCCGAGGCCACGGTGTGGGTGGACGTGGACGCGACCGAACTGGTCCGGCTCCGCGAATCCGACCCCTCGGGGCCGGGACTGCTGTCCTACGTGGCGCGATTCGTCCTCGCGGGCCTGCGCGCCCACCCCGAGCTCAACGGCCTGGTCGACACCGAGCGCGGCGAGCTGGTCCAGTACGACGGCGTCAACCTGGGCCTGGCCGTGCAGACCGACCGGGGCCTGGTCGCCCCGGCCGTGCTCGGCGCGCACCGGCTCACCACGCTGGAGCTGGACGGGGAGATCCGCCGCCTGACCGCCGCCGCCCGCGAGGGGAGGGCGACCCCCGCCGAGATGACCGGAGGCACCTTCACGCTCAACAACTACGGCTCGCTCCGGGTGGACGGCAGCGCCGCCATCATCAACCACCCGCAGGTCGCGATCCTCGGCATCGGCCGGATCATCGACCGGCCGTGGGTGGTGGACGGGGAGCTGACCGTCCGCAAGGTCACGCAGCTGTCGTTCGCCTTCGACCACCGCGTCTGCGACGGCGGTGTCGCGGCGGGGTTCATGCGCGTGGTCGCGGACGCCATGGAGAACCCGGCCGGGGCCATCGCCCGCCTCTAGGCCGGGGCCCGCACAGGTCCGCCGCGCCCTCCGCTCCGGCGGTCGCGCGGCGGGCCCGTTCGCGGGGTGGGAGCGGTGTCGGCCCGGGCCGTCCGGCGACGGCGGGGAGCGGGGGCGGCGACGCCCCCGGGGCCCGGGCGTCAGCGGACCGGGGTGCCCGGCCCGAGCGGGAGGTCGAGCGCCCACCAGCCGAGGAAGAGCAGCGTCCACCCGGCCAGGACCGTGAGGCAGAGCGGCAGGGTGAGCGAGATCAGCGTGCCGATCCCGGCGTCCCGCCGGTAGCGCTGGAGGAGGCCCAGCACCATGACGAAGAAGGGGCTCATGGGGCTGACGACGTTGCTGGCGGAGTCGGAGATCCGGTAGACCGCCTGGGTCGTCTCCGGCGGCACGTCGAGGAACATGAACATGGGGACGAACACCGGGGCGATGAGGGTCCACTGCGCCGAGCCGCTGGTGATGAGCAGGTTGAGCACCGTGGAGAACACGATCATGCCCAGGAAGAGCAGGATCGGGTGGACGCCCGCCGAGTCCAGCACCTCGGCGCCGCGGATGGCGGCGACCTCCCCGATACCGGTCCAGCCGAAGTAGGCGAGGAACTGCGAGGCCGCGAAGAACAGGACGATCACGGGCGCCATGTCGCGCACACCGGCCGCCATGGCGTCGGGGACGTCCTTGGCGCGGGGCAGGGTTCCCACGGTGCGGCCGTAGACCACGCCCAGGACCAGGAAGAGGATCCCGAGGACGTAGGCGACCCCCGTGACGAGCGGTGAGTCGAGCACTCCCCCGCTCGGGCCCCGGAACGGTGAACCCGTCGGCAGGAGCGCGGCGGCGAGGAGGGCGAGGGCCGCGACCAGGGCCAGGCCCGTGTTGCGCAGGCCGCGCCTCTCGGTGTCGGTGAGGGCCGTGGAGCCCAGCTCCTCCCGCGCGTCCGGGCAGCCCTCATCGGCCCCTCCGACGCTCTTGACCAGGACGAACTCGGTCACGAGGGTGATCAGGCCCGCCAGCACCACCGCCGAGGCCGCGGAGAAGTAGTAGTTGTCCAGCGCGGTCACGACGTAACCGGGGTCCACCAGCCCGGCGGCCTCGGTGGTCAGGGCGGCCAGCAGCGCGTCGGTGGGCGTGATCAGCAGGGACGCGTTGTACCCGGAGGCGACGGCGCCGTAGGCCACGACGATGCCGAGGACGGGGCTGCGCCCCGCGGCGCCGAAGACCAGCCCGCCGAGGGGGATGAGCACCACGAAGGCGGCGTCGGAGGCGACGCTCCCGGTGACGCCGGTCAGGGCGAGGACGAAGGTCAGCCACCGGGCCGGGACCCGGGTGACGCTGCCGCGCAGCAGCGCGCCGAGCAGACCGGCCGCCTCGGCGACCGACACCCCGAGCATGACGACGAGGATGACCGCCAGCGGAGGGAAGGCCGCGAAGTTGGCCACCGCGTCCCCGAACACCACGCGGGCGCCCTCGGCGGAGAGCAGGCTGCGGACCCGGACGGTTTCCCCGTCGACCGGGGAGACGGCCGAGACTCCGAGAACGCTGAGGAGCGCGCTGAGCGCGACCACGATCCCGGCCATGACCGTGAACAGCCAGAAGGGATGGGGAAGCTTGTTTCCCACCCGTTCCACGAGTCCCAGCACGCCCAGGAGCAGGCGCACGGGCGCCCGGGGGCTGGTGGAAGCGGTCCTGGTCACCCTGCTCCTCCGGCTCGCCTGCCGTGCGGGACGCGGCGCCGACGGCCCGGGAGCCCCGGGCGCGGAACGCGGCGCCGTCGAACAGCGTAGCCACTGAGGGTGACTGAATGTGTTCGGAGGGTTCGACGGGGAGGGGGTGGCGGCGGGCCGGAGTCCTTCCCGGCGGCCGGTCCGCGGCCCGCCCGCCTCGGCCCGGGAGACCCGGGACCCTCCCCGGCGGCCCTTGTACGATCGGGGCCGTGAGCGCCGCGAGGCGATCGGCGAACGGGAACCGGGGCGGCCCACACCGCACGGCCCGGGACGGAGGCGGCCGTGGCGGACGAGCGGTGGACCGTGGACTTCTGGCTCGATCCCTCCTGCCCCCTGACCCGCACCACCGCCCGGTGGATCACTTCGCTCGCGGGGGACGTGCCCCTCGACGTCCGCTGGCACGTGATGAGCCTGTTCCTGCTCAACGAGCACCGCGAGGTGGACCCCGAGGGCGATGACGAGGGCTACCTCCGGATCCCCGCGCGCGTCGCCACCGCCGTGCGGGTGGAGCACGGGAGCGCCGCGCTCGGCGCCTTCCACGACGCCCTCTGGACCGACCCCGACGGCACACAGCGGGAGTGGCCGGGCGACCTCGGCGACGCCCTGCGCCGCTGCGGGCTCCCCGACGGCCTCGCCTCCGCCGGGTGGGAGGACGGGTACGACGCCGCGATGCGCGCGTCCCACGAGGACGGGGTCGGCCGCGTCGACGCCGAGATCGGCACGCCGGTCCTCGCCGTCACCGTGCCCGGCGGCGAGCTGCCCGCCTTCTTCGGCCCGGTCCTCTCCGAGCTCCCGGAGCCGGCCGACGCCCTCCGGCTGTGGCGGGCCGCCCTCCTGCTGGCGGGCGTCCCGGGCTTCCACGAGATCAAGCGCTGACGCCGTCACGCGCCTGCCGCCGTGTCGACATGCCGACCTGTCGGCACGCCGCCGGAGAGGGCGCCTACGACCCCCTCGACTCCCGCGCCACCCGGACCTCCTCGGCGGACAGGTGCCGTCCCCCATGGTTGATGCTCTGGAACACCAGGCTGGCCTGCGCGGCACCCCCGCCGCGCATGCGCACGACGGGAAGCCGGTAGGACTTGAAGCGCCGGGCGACCTCCTCGGCCTCCGCCACGAACTCCGGCACCGGGAGTTCCCCCCGGTCTTCGAGCCCGCGGACGAAGGCCAGGAAGTCCATCGTCCGGAGCACCGACCTCATGGGCAGGAGATGGGGAGGGATGGCGTCCCCGTCCTCCCATTGCAGGTAGGGGTTCTCGCCGTCCTCGGAGTCCCCGAGTCTGCGATGGACGCGCCACCGCGGATCCTCGTCGTTCCCGGTCCGGACCCTCGCCTGCGGCTGGAGGCCCCCGTACAGGGTGGCCAGCCTCTGGTGCCCGTCCAACAGGTACGAGACGGCCCCCTCCTCGGAAACGTCGGGGAGGGAACGACCGGCGAACTCCGCGACACTGGGGATCTCCTCCGCCGCGTCCAGGACGACGACGCTCCCGATGGGGTGGTTGCGTTCGACGCTCTCGAAGAGGGCCAACCGCTCTTCGGTCCCCCACACGAAACCCCGTCCGAACGCGGGGACCCGTAGTTCACCCCTGTCGATCCATCCCAGGACCTCCTCCAGGGAACGCCCCTCCACGGTCGTGCCGACCACGTTTTTGACCTTCACCACAGCCACCCTCAGACGATCGTGCGAAGCATGTGGAGGACGCCGCGTAGTTCCTCCACCACGCCCTCTCCCAGGGACGACAGGTCCGACCGGCGAACATGCCCCTGGGCGGCCGCTGTCTCCATGCGCTCGGTCAGATCCGAACCGAAACCCTCGGAGAGCTTAACCAGGGTCCTGGACGGCACACCGTCGTAGAGGTCCCCATGGGCGCGGTGCGGTACGACGGGTTCCCCCCGCTGTGCTCTGAACCCGTGCTTCATGTCGAAGTGCGCGCGCTGGTCGGGAGACAGCTCCTTGAGCGCGGTGAGCTTCCTGCTGGCATCGGTCGGCCCGCCCCTGCGTACGGCCAGCGACAGCACACGGTTGGGGACGTAGTTCTCCGTCTCGCGGAACTCCAGGACGTGCACAGCCACCCCCTGCTCGCGTGCGCGCTCGGCGATCTGGTGGCACTTGGTCGCCTCCCCCGGGCGCATCCGGTCGCTGTCGAGGAGGAGCGCGACCCTCGGGAGGCGTCGGAAGTCGTCCACGGCCTCGCGCGCCTGCCGTCCCGCGTCGTGCTTGCCCCCTCCGTGGCGGATGTCCAGCGTCCGCTCCCTGATGGCGGTGAGGACGTCGTCCCCGTCGAGGACCATCGCGACGGCCCGGAGGAAGGACCTGTCCGAGGCGTTGTTCTCGACCAGCAGCACCGCCGGCACGCTGAGGTCGTGGACGTGGTCGGTGAGCGACTCCACGGTGATCTGCACCGTCGGCGCGCTGTTCACGGGCTGCCAGGGGGAGGCGGAGACGGTCTTCTCCGCGAGACTGCGGTAGGTCTGCCGCATCATCGGCACATGGGTGCCGAAGAAGGAGTCCACGTCCTCGATCTGGGAGATGTCCGGTGCCCAGGCGTGAACCTCCCGGATGAAGAGGTCGAAGAGCCTGATCACGTCGGCCGCGTTCGCGTGCTCCGCGAAGACGCCGGAGTCGACCTCAACGATCATCGGACGCCAATCTCCCGGACTGCGCCTTGGCCAGTGCGCGCGTCTCCTCGAAATCCTCGGTGAAGACGCCCGAGGGCCAGTAGTCCAGGTTGCCGAGACGGTCGATGCCGATACGGCGAGCTGAGGCCGACCCGTTGGCGTGCTCCACGAAGTACAGGGAGATGTCGTCGGGGTCCACCTTGCCCTCCGCGATACGCCTGCGGATGCGCAGGAGGAAGGTCTCGCTGTGCGTCTCGATGAGGAAGCGCGTCCTTCTCCTGCTGATGGCGGAGAGGAAGAGGTCGGCGACATCGGCGTGCGCGGACGGGTGCAGGTGGAGTTCGGGCTCCTCGACGATCTCCAGGACATCGTGGAAGAGAGGGCGAGGACCGACCTCGTCCAGGGCGCGCTGGACGAGGAGGGGCAGCATCTGGACGACGCCGGTCCCGGCGTCTCCCAGGCTGACCTGTACAGAGGGGTCGTGGACGGAGGTGAGGTGGACGGAGTACATCCCGATCCCGTGGTCGGTGATGCCCGCCTCCCACCCGAGGATGTTCTCGGCGAGGACGCGGTTGAGAGCGCGGAGGATCTTCCCCTGGCCGCGCACGGCGTCGTTCGCGAGGATGTCCAGGGCGTCCTCGCCCGTCGCTCCCACGGTTCGCGGGGCGCCGGACGGCAGTCGGCGGACTCTCTCGGGGCGTTTCCTGAAGGGGCCGATGTACCGGATCTCGTCGAACCCCTGGATCAGCGATCTCCGCGCCTGTGAGTACAGGCTCGATGAATCCGGAACGTAGTGTGACCCCGGGGCGATCCCACGGAACTTGAGTCGTTCGACGGAGACCTCGTCCCCTTGTCGTACCTCATACTGCTGAGGAGCTCCCCAGGGCGAGGACTCGTCCGGTCTCCAGCGGAGGTCGACACTCTCGTCCTGCCCGCTCCAGGAGAACCTCTCCACGACCTGCGCGTGCCATTCGTCCACGTCCTGGAGCGAGACCTCGAAATGTTTCTCCCCACCCTCACGGTCCACCAGGTCCATCGTGAAGGTGACGCGCTGGTGCGGCCGTTGGCCGTGTACCAGGTCTTGGAAACTAGGGGCGTCGTCCCCCAGCCATTCCAGGTTGAGGGGCTGGATCGAGTGGTCTAAACGCCGGGCCCCCGTGAGGAGACCCGTCGACATCACCAGGGGTGCCCTGACCAGAGCGCTCTTCCCCGAGTTGTTCCGTCCCAGGACGACGGTGATCTTCCCCAGCTCGACCTCCTGCTCGTCGGGGAAGCACCGGTAGTTCTGCACCGTGAAGCGCGAGAGAGGCATGGCGCCAACTCTAGGGCCGACCGATCCGGCTGTCCCACGGAACCGGTTCCGCGGAGTTGCCCGGCTGTGCGTCGCCCAGCGCAGGAGACGGCGCCCCCAGCGGCGGCTCCGCCGTGGACGCCCGCCTGCCGACATGTCGACATCCCGCCCCGTCGGCCGACCGGCACGCCGCCCTCCCGGGCGACGTACCGACCGACCCGCGCCGGCCCTACTCCCCCTCGCCCTTGGCGACCAGGGTGAGAACGTCGTACGTGGCGACGGGCTCGTCGTCCTGGTTCGTGACCACGGCGTCCCAGCGCACCTCGCCGTAGTCGGCGTTCGAGCGCGGGGTGATCTGCTTGGCGGTCAGCGTCACCCGGATGGTGGCGTCCTCCTTCACGGGGGTGAGGAAGCGCAGGTTGTCCACCCCGAAGTTGGCCAGCACGGGGCCCGGCGCCGGGTCGACGAACAGGCCCGCCGCGAGCGAGACCACCAGGTAGCCGTGCGCCACGATCCCGCCGAACAGCGGGTTGGCCGCCGCGGCCTCCTCGTCGGTGTGCGCGTAGAACGTGTCACCGGTGAACTCGGCGAAGTGGTCGATGTCGGCGCGGGTGACGGTACGCTCCGCCGAGGCGATCGTGTCGCCGATCCGCAGCTGGGTCAGGTCCTTGCGGAACGGGTGCACGTCGTCCACCGTCCGCCGGGACCCGGTGGTCCAGTGGCCGGTGATCGCGGTGACCATGTCCGGCGGGGCCTGGATCGCGGTGCGCTGCATGTGGTGCTTGACGCCGCGCACGCCGCCCAGCTCCTCGCCGCCGCCCGCGCGGCCGGGTCCGCCGTGCACCAGGACGGGCAGCGGCGAGCCGTGGCCCGTGGACTCCTTGGCGTCGTCCCGGTTGAGGACCAGGATCCGGCCGTGCCACGGGGCCAGCCCGAGGACGACCTCGCGCGCGACGTCCGGGTCGTTGGTGACGAGGGAGCCCACCAGGCTGCCCCGGCCGCGCGCGGCCAGCTCCACCGCGTCGGCCACGCCGGAGTAGGTGATCACGGTGCTGACCGGCCCGAACGCCTCCACGTCGTGCGGTTCCGCGGCCCCCGGCTCGGCGCGCAGCAGGACCGGTGACATGAACGCCCCCGCTTCGGCGTCGGCCCCGGCGACCTCGACGCCGTCGGGGTCGCCGAAGACGACCGTGCTGGAGGAGCGCAGCGCCTTGACCGCCTTGCGGACCTCCTCGCGCTGGTCGAGCGAGGCCAGCGGCCCCATCCGGGCCTCGGGGTCGTCGGCCGCGCCCACGACCACCTTGGACAGGCGGTCGACCAGGGCCCCGGTGACGGCGTCCGCCATCGCCTCGGGCACGATCACCCTGCGGATGGCCGTGCACTTCTGGCCGGCCTTGACGGTCATCTCGGTGACGACCTGCTTGACGTACAGGTCGAACTCGGGGTCCTCCGGCGTCACGTCCGGACCGAGGATCGAGCAGTTGAGCGAGTCGGCCTCGACGTTGAGCTGCACGCCGCCGCCGACGACGTTCGGGTGGCTGCGCAGGGTCGCGCCGGTCGCCGCGGAGCCGGTGAAGCCGACGATGTCCTGCGCGCCCAGGTGGTCCAGCACGCCGCGCGCGCTGCCCGCGAGGAACTGGAGCGAGCCCTCGGGGAGGAGCCCGGACCCGACCATGCGGCGCACGACCGCGGCCGTGAGGTAGGCGGTCTGGCTGGCGGGCTTGACGATGCTCGGCATGCCCGCGAGGAACGCGGGGGCGAACTTCTCCAGCATGCCCCACACGGGGAAGTTGAAGGCGTTGATCTGCACGGCCACGCCCGGCCGCGAGGTGTACACGTGCTGGCCGACGAAGGTGCCCTGCCGCCCCAGCTGTTCCAGGGGCCCGTCCAGGATGACCGTCGCGTTGGGCAGCTCGCGCCGGCCCTTGCCGGAGTAGCTGAAGAGGGTGCCGAACCCGCCGTCGACGTCGACCATGGTGTCGCGCTTGTTGGCGCCGGTCCGGTACGAGAGGGCGTAGAACTCGTCCTTGTGCTCGGTGAGGTGCTTGGCGAGCTCCTTGAGGATGATCGCGCGCTGGTGGAAGGTCAGCCGCCGCAGGGCGGGGCCGCCGACGCGGCGGGCGTGGTCGACCATCCCGGCGACGTCGAGGCCGGCGGCCGAGATGCGGGCGACGGTCTCCCCCGTGTTCGCGTCGGCCAGGGGCACGCCCTCGTCCGCGGGGGCGAACCACGATCCCTGCGCGTAGCTCTCCAGTACTTCGGACACGTGACGGTCCTCTCCTCGGGCTGCGGGTCTTCCGGAACAGTATTACAGACCGATCGTTCAGTAAATAGGAACCGACGGGGGAATCCGTCCTCCACCAGGGATTTCGCGCACGTCCACCGCAGGCCGGGCCCCTCCGTCGGCGGAGTGGAAGCCCATCCGCTCCCCCGGTCCCGGGCGTCCCACCCGCCCCGGTCGCGGCCCGGCACGAACCCCGCACCGTCCCCGGCCCGGAACAGCTCCGGTCGGGGCCCGAACCCGGACACCGCACGCCGAAACGACACGTCGATTTGTCGACATTTCCCACGGGGGTGCGGGAGGGCCCCCGAGCCGCCCTGTAACATCCGGCCCCCGCCGGACAGAAGTAGGTGACACCGCACGGAAGGAAGCCGATGACCAGAGACAGGGACGACGGGGAGTCCGCCGAAGGGCAGTTCACCCGGTTCTTCGAGCGGCACTACGACGACGTCCGCCGCTACGCCCTCCGACGTCTCGGCCCCGACCACGCCGACGACGTCGCCTCCGAGACCTTCGGCGTCGCCTGGCGCAGGTTCGACCACCTGCCCAAGGACCAGCCGCTCCCCTGGCTGTACGGGGTGGCGCGCAACGTGGTCCGTGCCCGGTCGCGCATCGGAGGCCGGCGCGCCGAGGTGTCCCTCCCTTTCGAGGAGGCGTCCGCGCTGGTGCCGACGGAACCGGACACCACCCGCCGGGTCGAGGAACGCGACGAGGCGCTCCGCGCCCTCGGCCGGCTGAGCGACAAGGACCGCGAACTCGTGATGCTCCTCGCCTGGGAGGGCCTGGAGCTGGCGGAGGCCGCCAGGGTCCTGGGCTGCACCACGGCCACCGCGCGGGTGCGCCTCTTCCGCGCCCGCCGCCGGATCGAGGGGCTCCTCGATCCGCCGCCACCCGCTCCCGCGCACAGCCCGACCGCCCCGAGAGTCCCCGTGGAGAAATCATGAGCCGCACCGACACCGAAGCCGTCCGCGCGCTCCTCGCCGCGCACGACCCCGCCGCATCCGTCCGCTCCGACCCCGCGCGCCGCGCACTCTCCCGGAACCAGGCGTTCGCCTCGGTCCACCGCCAGCGGCGCGTGTACCGCCTCGTCCCCCGGCGTCCCGTGTTCCGGGTCGCCCTGGGCGCCGTCGCCGCCCTCGCGGCGGTGGCCGTGGTCGTGCCGTTCGCGTTCGGCTCCGCGCAGCCCGCGTACGCCGGGCCGCCGCCCGCACCGCTGGAGGTCCCCCTGACCGACCTGGAGCCCGGGAGCGAACGGCTGCTCGCCCTGGCCGAGGCCGCCGAGGGGCAGCCCGCTCCTCCCAGGCCCGGGGACGTCGCCTACGTGCGCACCTCCCAGTGGACCCTCACCTACTCGCAGGACCTGGACACGGCCGAGGAGGGGTGGGGCGTCCTCCCCGTGCGGGACGAGGTGTGGCGGACCCCCCACGAGTCCGGCCTGCAGATCGAGACCCCGAGCGTCCCCGACCACCTGGGCGGCGATCCGAACCCGGTCCAGCGCCTGTTCGAGGACGGGCCCACCGAGTGGGAGTGGGGCGGCGGCGAGGGGGGGAACGGCATGTTCTTCTCCGTGGAGCCCGGCTCCCTCTCCACCGACCCCGGGGTGCTGGCCGACCAGCTGCACGGGGCGGGCTCGGACCTCGCCGACACCGGGTCCGGGGCGAGGCTCTTCTACGCCCTCCAGCAGCTGTACGGGGAGGCGCCGGTGGAGCCCGGGGTGCAGGCCGCGGTGCTCCGCGTCCTCGCCGAGGAGGACGACGTGATGTTCGCCGGGACCGCGCGCGACCGCGAGGGCCGGGAGGGCCTGCTGTTCGTCGTCGAGGAGAGCGAGGGGGGCGGGACCCTCCTGGAGCGTCGGATCATGTTCGACGAGGGGACGGGGCAGCCGCTCTACCACGAGACCCTCACCGTGGAGTCGCCGTCCGAGCCGGACGCGGAGCTGCCCCGGGTGAACAACTACACGGTCCTCGTGGAGTCCGCGTGGGTCCCGGAGGTCGGCGACACGCCGTGACCCCCGGCGGGGGCGGGGCCGCGCGCACGGCCCCCGCCCCCGCTCCGGGACCGTCCCGACTCGCTCCGGACGGTCCCGAACCCGGCAGGGGCGCGGTCCCGAACCGGCTGCGGCCCGGTACGGAACCCGGGCGCCGGACGCCGAAACGACTCGTCGCCATGTCGACATTTCGAGCGGAACGCCCGGCCGGGGCGCGGCCGGTCCGCACCGCCCGCGAGCCGGCAGGCCGCCGTATCGCCGTGTTGCCGTGTCGCTGTGTCGACCTACGGCGTCGTCGGTCACCTCGTGAGGGCGAGCACCTCCGCGCCCCGGAGCCCGGCGAGCACCTTGCCCGGCACCAGGAGCTTGGAGCGGCGCAGGCCGCTGCCGACGACCACCTCGGCCGCGGCCGCGACGGCCTCGTCCACCAGGACCGGCCACCCCTCGGGCAGGCCGAGCGGGGTGATCCCGCCGTACTCCATGCCGGTCAGCCCGGTCGCCTCGTCCATGGGGGCGAACGACGTCTTGCGGGCGCCCAGGTGGCGGCGCACGACCCCGTTGACGTCGGCGCGCCGGTCGGCGGGCACCATGCACGCCGCGTAGGACAGCTCGCCACCGCGCTTGGCGGCGACGACCACGCAGTTCGCGCTGGTCCCCAGGGGCATCCCGTACGCCTCGCAGAACTCCGCGGTGTCGGCGAGACCCGGGTCGATCTCCGCCACGCGGACCTCACCGGCCCCCCGGACGGCGTCGAGGACGGGAGCGGCCAGCAGGTCGGGGCGCTCGTCGGCGGGCACCCAGTGCAGTTCGGCGGACATGACACACCTCAGGTCGTCGGATGGAGGACAGGGACAGGTTAGCGAGCCCGTCGGCCCCCGCCCGGACCGGCAGTCCGGACCGAGATCCTGGATTCGCCCCTGGTGGCGCGCGTCGGCCCCCCGGGCCGGCGGACCGGCGCGGGCGGGAGGGGTCAGGCCGGAGGACCGCCGCGACGGCGCCCCCGGGAGCCGTCCGGCCCGGAGACGGCGCCCAGCGCCAGTTCCGCGAGCCCCTCGGCCCGGTACCCGGGCCAGCCGTGGACCGCCTCCAGGTACTCCGCCGGAATCGCCGAGGCGCCCCAGCGGGCGCCGAGCAGGGCCCCGGCGATCGCCGCCACGGTGTCGGTGTCGTTGCCCGCCCGGACCGCGGCCCGCACCGCGGGCACGAACCCGTCGGGCTCGCCCACCACCGCCGACCAGGCCGCCTGGAGCGCGCTCACCACGAAACCGTTGTTCCCGAAGAAGTGCGGCGGGTGCTCCTCGGCCTCGTCCAGCCAGGCGGACCACCGGCCGCGCCGGTCCCGCGACAGCAGCTCCAGGCCGCCGCGGACCCCGGCCGTGTCGCCGTGGACGACCGCGTGCCGCACGCCCTCGCACCACAGCACACACGCCTCGGAGGCCAGCGGGTCCCCGTGGGTGAGCCTGCTGTACCTGTCGGCGGCGACCGCCAGACCGTCCGGGTCGTCCAGGTAGGCCAGGGCGAGCGGGCCCGTGCGCATCAGGGACCCGTTCCCGGCACTGCGGACCCCCTCCTCGAAGCGCTGGGCCGAGAACCGCGCCATCACCTCGGCCACCCGGGGCGTCCCGAAGGCGTGACCCGACCCCCGCATCACCGCGCTGGTCTGGTTCCCGATGTCGGAGGCGCCGTCGCGCGCCCAGTCCAGGAAGGCGTCCGCGGTACGGCACAGCGCCTCGTCCGACAGGGGGTCCGCGTGGTCGCGCAGGGTGAGGGCGATGCACACCGCCATCTGGGTGTCGTCGGAGTACTCCCCCGGCGCGTACGGCCCGAGCCCGCCGCCCACCATCCGGGGGACGTGGTCCGCCGCCAGGGCCGGGCCGAATTCGTAGGGCACCCCCAGGGCGTCGCCGCAGGCCGCGCCGAGGAGGACGCCGGCGGCGCGGTCGTCCGCGCTTCCGGGAGGGGGCAGGTTCACGGGGGCCTCGCAACGTTTGGGTACCGGGGACTGCGACTCGACCCTATCCACAGGAACTGTCCGCATCCGGCCCGGACGGGGACGAAACGTGATGGTGCGTAGCCGTAGAATCCGTCCCATGGAGACCCCCACTCCCGACCCCCTCTCCGGCCGCACACTGCACGGGCGCTACGTCCTGGGCACCCGTGTCCGCAGCGGCGCCTCGGGGACCGTCTACGCAGCGCAGGACCTCCGTGAGGAGCGGGCCGTCGCGGTCACCGTCCTCCACCCGTGGCTGATGGGGAACCACGGGGCGGTGCACGCCTTCCTGGGGCGGGCGCAGACCCTGGAGGCGGTCGCCCACCCCGGTCTGGCGCGGGTCCTGGCCCACGGGCGCGACGAGGCGTACGTGTACGCGGTCGCCGAATACCTGCGGGGGGAGACCCTCGCCGAGGTACTGGGGGACGGCGAGACGCTGCGGTACTCGCCGCACATGGCCCTGTCGATCGTCGCCGACGTGCTGGCCGCCCTCGACACAGCCCACCGGTTGGGCGTCGTGCACGGTGAGATCGCCCCCGACAAGGTCGTGATGGACGACGGCGGACGGGCGCGGGTCACCGGTTTCCCGCTGCTGTTCGACGCCGCCGAGGACGCCGGGCCCGACAGCCGCACCGACGTGCGCGACGTCGGTGTGCTGCTCCACAGGCTGATGACCGGAGACTCCGCCGTCGCGGACGAGGGACGGCCCCTCCGGCCCTCGGCCGCGCTCCCCGACCTCCCGCCCGACCTGGACATGCTGGTCGCCAACGCGACCGACCCGAACCCGCGCTACCGGCCGCGCGACGCGGGCCAGTACCTGACCCTGGTCGAGCAGGTGATGCGGTCGCTCCCCCGCACCGACCGCGACCGCGAGGGCGACACCCGACCGATCCCGGTCGTCGCGGACCTCCCGGTCGAGAGCGCGGCGGGCGCGGCCGGGGACGGCCGGAGCGGCGCCGTTCCGCGGTGGCGCCGCCCACCGGTGCTCGTCGCCGCGGGGGTGCTGGTCCTCGCGCTGTTCGCGGCCGGGTGGGCCCTCGTCCCCGCGGGCGGCGCCGCCCTCCCCGACGTCCTGGGCAGCGACCCGGAGGCGGCCGAGGCGCGGTTGGCGGAGCTCGACCTGGAGCTGGTCGTCGCGTTCGACGAGACCTACAGCGACACCGAGGCGGTCGGGTCCGTCGCCGACACCACCCCGGAGGCGGGCGCCGAGCTGGAGCGGGGCGACGAGGTCATGCTCTGGCTCTCCGCGGGTCCGCAGTTCGCCGAGGTCCCCGACGTGGTCGGCGGTACCGAGAACGCGGCGCGCGACGCCCTGCGCACGGCCGGGTTCACCCACATCGAGGTGTTCCAGGAGCACTCCGCCGAGGAGGCGCCCGGGACGGTCCTGTCGACGGTCCCGGCGACGGGTGAGGAGGGCGACCGGGCCGAGGCGGTGACCGTCCACGTCAGCGAGGGGGTCATCGTCCCGACGCTGCTCGGCATGGGTCGGGAGGAGGCGGGCGAGGCCCTCACCGGGCTGGGGCTGGTGTTCGAGGTCGCCGAGGCGCACCACGGCACGGCGCCGGAGGGCGAGGTCGCGGGCCAGACGCCCGAACCCGGCACCATCCTCCCCGAGGAGGGCGTCGTCACCCTCACGGTCTCCCTCGGGCCGGAGCCCGAGGACGAGGAGACCGAGGAGGACGGGGTCGGGGAACCCGGCGAGGGCTCCCCCTCCGACGACGGCGGCGGTCGCGGTGAAGGCGGCCGGGGGGACGGCGGCCGGGGGGACGGCGGTGACGGCGGGGACCGGGGGGACGACGGCTGGGGAAACTCCGGCGCCGCCTCCTGCGCGGTCGCCGCCTGGGACGGCGACATCGTCTACGACACCGGGGACCAGGTCAACTACCGGGGGCGCGTGTACGAGGCGCGCTGGTGGATCCAGGGGGTCCCGCCGACCATGGGCGAGGAGTGGGGGGTCTGGGAGGACCGGGGCTCCTGCTGACCGGTCCCGCGCACCGTCCGTCCCGACCCGGCCCCGCCGGTCAGGGGGCGGAGGTGAAGTCCGCGAGGTGGTCGCGCACCCACTCGCGGTAGGTCCGCGGAGGGAGGCCGGTCGCCTCCCGCACCCCGTCGCCGACCGGCTCGGGGACGACGGCCAGCCCGGCCCAGTGGGCGAGGGCCGCGTCCGCGTAGCCCGGGTCGTCCATGGCCCGCGCCACTTCCTCCCGGGCCTCCTCCAGGGGCTGCTCCTCCCAGCGCACGGGGACGCCCGTCTCCTCGCCGATGATCCTGACCTGGTCGGACTGGGTGAGGGTCTCGGGGCCGGTGATGTCGTAGCTCCTGCCCGTGTGCCCGTCGTCGAGCAGGGCGCGCACGGCGGCGGCCGCCACGTCCTTCTCGTGGACGAGGGAGCGGGAGGCGTCCCCGTAGGGCGCGCGGACGACGCCGCCGGACACCTGGTCGGCCCACAACAGGGTGTTGGTGGCGAGGCCGGTCACGCGCAGGAAGGTCCACTCGTCGGTGGCCGCCCGGACCGCGGCCTCGACCCGCCCCCAGACGCCGTTCTCCTCCGCCGGGCGGTCGTCGCGGACGTGCGAGGCGGAGAGGTGGACGATCCGTCGTGCGTGTCGGGCGAGGGCGGCCACGGTCTCCTCCACACCGTCCCCGTCGAACCCGGGCCAGAGCAGGTAGGCGCCGGCCGTCCCCTCGGCGGCCGAGGCGACGGCCTCCGGGTCGGTGATGTCGCCGCGGACGACCTCGACCTCCTCCGGGAGGCGGGCCGTCCCGGGGGCGCGCACCAGTGCCCTGACCGGGACGCCCTCCGCGATCAGCCCCGCGACGACGTGGCGTCCGGTGGCCCCTGTGGCCCCGGTGACCAGGATCGGTCGGTTCATGGTGTCTCCCCCTGCGCGGTGCGGTCGGGCGCCGGTCGGCTGCCCGCGCCCCACACTCATGCCTCAACTAATGTTGAGGTCAAGTGTTGGGGCCAAACCCGCGCCGACCCCGACCGCCCGCTACCCCCGGGCGTCCTCGCCCCGGGCGAGCCGCCCGAAGTGCCCCACCGCCGCGCCCAGGGCGAAGTGCGCCGCCTGGTGCTCGGTCATCGGCACCACGCCGGCGGGGACGGTCACCCGGAACGGGAACTCGTCCTCCGGTCTGATGCGGAAGTCGTCGATGACCCCCTGGGACAGCAGCATGGTCAGCGCCTCGCGTATCTGCCCGCTGCGGTTGTCCGACGCCCAGATCGACATGCCCCCACAGTAGCCCGCAGAACCCTGCGAGGGCCCCCGGATCCCCTTTCCCGTCGGGCTTCCCGTCCCTGGAGCCCGGCCGGAAACAACGCGCGGGGCGGCACGCGGACGGACCGCCCCGGGTCCGCGGGACGTCCGCGCGGGTCACGGGCACAGTGCTCCGGAAGGGGGCCGGACACGGGTGTGGGCGGACCGCGGAACGGTCCGCCCACACCCGGAGCACGGGCACGACCCCCGTGGTGCCCGTGCTCACCGGCCACCGCCGCCGCCTGTCGTCCCCCGACGGCGGATGCGGTGGCCGGAGCTCATCGCCCCGGAACCCGGTCCTTCGCCCGCTCAGTCCCGCGCGGGCAGCCGGGCCTCGCCCGCGAGCACGTTCGAGGTCAGCCGCCGCAGCGCGAGCCTCGTCGCCTCGAACTCCTCCTCGGGAAGGTCGATGACGGCGCCGATCGCCTCCGGGATCCCCTCGGCCCCGGTCCGCAGTTCCGCGCCCTCCCCGGTGAGGATGACGCGGACCGAGCGCTCGTCGCGCGGGTCCCGCACGCGGTCGAGCAGCCCCCTGGCCTCCAGCCGCTTGAGCAGCGGGGTGAGCGTGCCGTAGTCCAGCTGGAGCACGGCGCCGATCTCCTTGACGGAGCACTCACCGCGCTCCCACAGCAGCATCATCACGAGGTACTGGGGGTAGGTCAGCCCCAACGGCTCCAGCAGGGGCCGGTAGAGGTTGGTGACCGCGCGAGAAGCCGCGTACAGCGCGAAGCACATCTGCTCGTCGACGGGAGGAAGAGGGAAGTCGCCCGCGGGGGCGGGGGAACGGTCAGGCATCGGCAACATCGTAGTTACCTCCTACCCGATGTCAAAGCCCGCGATTGCCTCGCACGCGAGGAAGCCCGGGACGGAGCACCCCGGACCGCCGGGGCACGGCCCCCTCGGCACGCGGGACCGCGGCACGGAACCTCCCTTCCACACACCGGACCCCCTACCGGCGCGGCGCCCGGTGGGGCAGTCTGCGCTTGACCACCTTGCCGGTGGCGTTGCGCGGCAGCTCGTCCAGCACCACCACGTCACGGGGGACCGAGAACCGGCCCAACACGGACCGCACATGCATCCGCACCTTGTTCGGGTCCACCTCGACGCCCTCGTACGGGACCACGAACGCCGCGAACCTCTGCCCGAACTCCTCGTCCGGCACACCCGTCACCACGACCTCGCGCACCCCGGGGAGCGTCACGATCGCCTCCTCCACCGGCCGCGGGAACACGTTCTCCCCGCCGGAGACGATCATGTCGTCGTCCCGTCCCGCCACGTGCAGCAGCCCGTTCGCGTCCACGTGCCCCCGGTCGCCGGTCTCCATCAGGCCGTTCGCGAGCTTCTTGCTCCGCCCGTTCGTGTACCCGTCGAACAGCATGTCGTTGCCGACGTGGATCGACCCCTCCGTCCCGTCGGGGACCTCGGAGCCCTGCGCGTCCAGGACCGCGATCCGCGTCCCCAGGGGCGGCCGCCCCGCCGTCGTCGGCGAGAGCCGCATGTCCTCCGGTGTCGCGATCGTCGCCCAGGACACCTCCGTCGACCCGTACAGGTTGTAGAGCACGTCCCCGAACTCGTCCATGAAGGCGGTGATCAGCTTCGGGCTCATCGCGGAACCGCTGCACGCCACGATCCGCAGCGAGGAGGTGTCGTACCCGGCACGCGTCTCCCGCGGCAGGTCCATGATCCGCCGCAGCATCACCGGTACCGCGAACAGCACCGTGCACCGCTGCTCCTGGACCGTCCGCAGCACGTCCTCGGGCTCGAACAGCCGCCGCATCACCAGAGTGGCCCGCATCGACATGCCCAGCTGCACCCCGGCCAGGCCCCACGTGTGGAAGACCGGCGCCGAGACCAGGATGCGGTCCGACGAGCGCAGCGGGATGCGGGACAGCACCGACGCCGCGTCCTGCGGGCCCTTCGGCGTGGGCCGCCGCGCCCCCTTGGGGGCGCCCGTCGTCCCGGAGGTCAGTACGATCAGCCTGCCCGGCCGCTCCGGCGGTCCCGGCTCCGTGCCTGTGCCCTCCCGCGCCTCCCACGGCACCACCGGCCCCGGCCCCGACGGCTCGCCCCACGCCGTCACCCGTGCCACCTCGGCAGGGAGCCCGGCGTACAGGGGCTCGAACTCGGTGTCCGCCACGAGCACCGCGACCTCGTTGTCCGCCACGGCCGCCGACAGCTGGCCGGCGGACAGCCCCGTGTTCAGCAGGACGGTGTCCGCGCCGAGACGGCCGCAGGCCGCCATCGTCTGCACGAAGGCACTGTGGTTGCGGCACAGCAGTCCCACGCGCGTCCCCTGGACCACACCCGCCCCGTGCAGCTCCCGGGCCAGCTGCCGGGCGCGCAGATCCATCTCACCGAAGGTCGTCGGCCCGCGCTCGTCGATGACGGCCACGGCGCCCGGGGCGCGCTCGTTCGCCGCCGCGTACCCGCCGGCGATCGTGGCGCCCCACGTGCGCAGGGCCCGGAGCTGGCGGACGATCCGATCGGGGCGGCCGGCGCTGAGCACACCGGCGCGGACCAGGACACGCGCCGTCCTGAGGGTTCGACGCAGTCGTGAAGGGGCGGGCGGTACGGCGTTGGGCGCCATGGTGTCTCCGGGAGGGCGACGGGGACGGGCGAAGCGTTCCGCGCCTCACCGGGGAGCCTTCGCCGCGTGACTCCCCGGAAGTACTGCGACCGTAGGCGACGAACCCCCCGTGTTTCTGCGCACCCGGGTGAGTCCCCGCTCCCGGTTCCTTGTCACCGGGGTACGAATCGTGCCGCCCGTCCGGTGGAGCGGCCCCGCCCTCCCGCTGGTCCGGCGACGCGGGCGTCGCGGACGGGCCCGCGGGAGGGAGTGCAGGCGGAGGGGCCGCCGCGCACGGCGCGACGGCCCCCGGCCGACATGTCGGCCTACCGCCCAGGCGCCCGGTCGGGCGGCCCGGCGGCCACCCGGCTCAGCCGGACACGGTGATCGGCGCGGCGGGGTCGTCGGCGTTCGTCACCAGGTAGGTGGCGGTGAAGTCGGACGTCGTCGCGCTGGTCGGGCAGCCGAAGCCGCCCTCCACCTCGACCGGGGCCGTCGTGTCGAACGCCAGCGTCGACGCCGGGTTCCCGTTCGTCCACGTGCCGCCCACGGGGACCGGGGCGTCCGGGCTGACGGTGGCGGTGCAGGAGGCGAGACCCCTGGTGGTCACGACGATGCCGCCCGCGGGCACCACCATCGTGCCGACCGAGGGGGCCCCGAACTGCATGGTCATCTCCCAGACGGGATCGGCGACGGCCACGGTGGCGCTCACCAGGGGCACGTTGGTGGAGCAGCTGCCGAAGTCCGGGGAGTTGATGGGGCCGGAGACGGCTCCGTTCGGGTTGTGGTTGCCCGGGGCGGCCGGGACCAGGTTGTTGCCACCGCCGGGAGAGGTGGACGACACCTGGCAGGTCACCACGACGGTGCCCGCCGTGAAGGTCGCGGTGCCGTCCAGGACCGCCTCGAAGGCGGCCCCCGCGGGGTCGACGGTGGTGGAGGCCTGCTGGGCGGCGAGGGCGCCGCCGCTCCAGGACAGGGCCAGGACCCCCGCCGCCGCGACGGCGACGGCCGTGCGGGAGCGGGCGGGGAAGGGACGGGGTCTCGGTCGCGGAACCGACATGGGTACTCCTCGTGTGTGACGGCCGGCGGGCGCGCGGGGGCTCCGACCGGCGGGAACTGGGGGTACGCGCCGACTCGGTAGACATGGCTTTCCTGGTGGACCGGGGAGCCCGTGCGGGCTCCCCGGGGGTACGGGGACCGTTCAGGCCGCCACGGGGATCACTGGTCGGGGGCGGGGCGGGGAGGAGCCGGGGCGCCGCCGGGGGCGGGTTCCCGGGCGGGAGGCTCCCCTGCCGGAACGGTCGCCGCTGTCGGCGAGTGCCGCCCGCGGCGGCGCCCCCTGCGGGGAGGCCGCGCCACGGGCCGCCAGGCGAACGCCAGACCGCCGCCGGCCAGCGCGAGCAGTGTGCCGACCACCAGACCCCCCAGGTTGGACAGGATCAGGGCGCCCAGCCCGAGGAACCCGGCCAGCGCACCCGTGACGACGTGCTGGTTGGGGGTGAACCATGTGACCAGGCCGAGGACGGCGAGCATCCCGCCGAACATCAGCGAGGAGACCCCGCCGACACCGGTCTGGATCATCAGCTCCACCGGCATCGCGACGAGAGACGCCATGACGGCGCCGGAGAGGATCATGAGGAGCCCGCCGGCGAAGGGGCGCCGCTTGCGCCAGCCGCGCCAGGAGGACCCCAGCCCGCGCAACGACCTCAGAAGCACTCGCTCTCCCCGAGGCTGAGGCCGAGGCTCAGGCCGGAGAGGCGGAAGGTCCCGGCGCTGGCGGCCCTCGCCGTCTGTTCCAGGTCCTGCACGACGATCACGTCGGACTGCATGCCGAACAGGTCGTTGAAGCCCTGTGCACCGGACGGTCCCTTGTCGAGGGTGCCCGCGTCGCGCCCGATCTCGATGTTCTCGAACTCGGCGTTGCCGTCCATCTGGGACATGTCGATGACCAGGTTCTCCGCCTGGACGGGCGTGCCCTGGTCCCCGGCGGTGAGTTCGAGGGAGATCGTCCCGATGAGGGGGAACTCGGTGAGGACCGACTGGCACAGCCCGTCGATCTCGGCGCTCTCGATACCGGCGACGGCGACGGGGACGGCCTCCTCGCGCACGGTCTGGTCCAGCCAGCCGTACTGGACGAAGCCCTCACCGCGCAGTTCGTCGGCCGAGATCTTGAATTCCTGGCCCGAGACCGTGAACGAGGCCGCGAGCGCGCCCTGGGCCATGGCGACGAGGATCCCGCCCACGGCGACGCCGGCCGGGACGGAGAAGAGGGCGAAGCGCTTCCAGCTGGTGTGGCTCTCGGGGGTCCTCGCGGACGCGTCGGCCACGTCGGGGGATGCGGTGTCCATGCGTGTCCTTCCGGGTGAACGGCCGCGCTGCGCCTGCCGTCCCCCCGAACATCCGGCACGCGGCCTGGCCGTGCGCCCCCGGGCGGGGCGGCTCCGGACCAGTTTCCCTGACGCTGCACATCATGTATCGGTGTCGAGGGGATTTCAAGAGTCCGGGGGAAAATTATCCGCCGTTTCTCACGATTCCCCGGAATGATCTTGCCTTGTCCCGACAGGGCTGTGACGTGGGACAACACGGGAATTGCCGAGGTTGGAGGCGGGAGGCAATTCGTGTGTTCCGCTGCGGAGCGAATCGCCTTCCGGAAGCGGTTGGGTCCGTTTCTTGTCATTTCGGTGAGTGCGTTCGGGGGTGCGGTTCGTCAGCCGGGTGAGTGGACGGACCACGCGCGGGGTCCGGCGGAACCGGGGGCGCCGGCACGGAGGAGGAGGGGCGGCCCCCGCCGTTCTCTCGCGCGCGTGCGCGCGCGAGAAGAGCGTGCCCCGGCCCCCGGGTGCGCAACGGATCCCGCGGTCGGGCTGTGAGTGGCGACACAGGTCGTTCGGTTTGCCGCGTGCCGTGGCGGGGGGTAGTGTTCTCCGAGTCGCCACGGGACGGCGAGCGGGCCTCAGGGTCGGCTCGGAACCGGGCCGGGTTCGGCGGCACAATCTCTTCTCTGGATCACGCGGTTCGAGCACTGTTCGGGCCATGTAAACTCAGGGAGTCGCTTCAAAAGCCCAGTCCATTCGGACAAAAGCAGACGAAGCAAACGAGCTTTACCCCGATCAGAACCACCACAAACCGCCGATTTGGCGGGGCGCGGAACACCTGATAAAGTAAAGACACAACAAAGCGGAAACGCAGACGCCTTCCACGGAAGAGCAGACGGCCGG
>NZ_JBSHDN010000043.1:0-39592 GCF_053616335.1 Nocardiopsis sp. NPDC055824 | reverse complement strand
GCGTCCGGTGGACGCGGGGGCCGTCGCCGTCTGCGGGACGGCTACGCGGCAGGACGTCAGGCGTCGAGCGGGATGCTCGGGCCCATGGTCGTGCTGACCACGGCCTTCTTGATGTAGCGGCCCTTGGCGGCGGACGGCTTGAGGCGGTTCACCTCGTCGATCGCGGCCTGGTAGTTCTCCAGGAGCTGCTGCTCGCCGAAGGAGGCCTTGCCGATGATGAAGTGCAGGTTCCCGTGGCGGTCCACGCGGAACTCGATCTTGCCGCCCTTGATGTCGGTCACGGCCTTGGCCACGTCCGGGGTGACGGTGCCCGTCTTCGGGTTCGGCATCAGGCCGCGCGGGCCGAGCACGCGGCCCAGGCGGCCGACCTTGCCCATGAGGTCCGGGGTGGCGACGACGGCGTCGAAGTCGGTGTAGCCCTTGGCGACCTTCTCGATCATCTCGTCGTCGCCGATGATGTCGGCGCCGGCGGCGAGAGCCTGCTCGGCACGCTCACCGGTCGCGAAGACCAGGACCCGAGCGGTCTTGCCGGTGCCGTGCGGCAGGTTCACGGTGCCACGGACCATCTGGTCGGCCTTGCGCGGGTCGACGCCCAGGCGCAGGGCGACCTCGACGGTCGAGTCGAACTTGGAGCTGGAGGTCTCCTTGGCGAGCTTCACGGCCTCGGCGGGGCCGTGGAGCTTGTCGCGGTCCACCAGTTCGCTGGCTTTGCGGTAGGTCTTGCTGCGCTTCACGCTGTTCTCCTAGGGAACGTGTGGTCGTCGGGCCAGCGCCTGGCCCTGCCACGGTGGTTCTTGAACGTCGAGCGTCCCCGGTCGCCCCGCCCCGCCTGGGGTCGGCGCCACCGTGCGGGGGGCTACTTGACCTCGATGCCCATCGAACGGGCGGTGCCGGCGACGATCTTGGTCGCGGCCTCGATGTCGTCGGTGTTGAGGTCGGGCAGCTTGGTCTGCGCGATCTCGCGGACCTGCTCGGCGGTGATGGAGCCGGCCGTGGTGCGACCCGGGTCGGTGGCGGCCTTGTCCAGCCCGGCGGCCTTCAGGATCAGCTTCGGCGCCGGAGGCGTCTTGGTGACGAAGGTGAAGGAACGGTCCTCGTAGATGGAGATCTCTACGGGGATGACGTTGCCGCGCTGGGACTCCGTGGCAGCGTTGTACTGCTTGCAGAAGTCCATGATGTTGACGCCGTGCGGACCGAGAGCGGTACCAACGGGCGGCGCCGGGGTCGCCTGACCGGCGGGGAGCTGCACCTTGACGAGTGCGGCAAGTTTCTTCTTCGGAGGCATATCGGGTCCTTTGCCTGATCTGCGTTGTGTGCTGGTCCCTGGCCTCCCCGCGGCGCCGTGCGGTCGTGGCGATCGCGGCGGCACCGCTGCCGAAGGAGGCGCGGCCCCGCGCCGGAGGGCGCGGGGGCGACGGCCCGCCGGGACCTGGCGGGCCGTGACGTGCCCTGCCTGGGCGGGGCACGAGAGTGGGTCCACCGCGAGGGTGGACCCACCAAGTCTATGTCGCCGTGACGAGTGCCTTGACGGTCGTCCTGCGGGCACGGCGCCCCGCCGGACGGCGGCCCGGGTCAGATCTTGGCGACCTGGGTGAAGGACAGCTCGACCGGCGTCTCGCGGCCGAAGATCGACACCAGCACCTTGAGCTTCTGGGTGTCCGGGTTGATCTCGCTGACCGTGGCGGGCAGCGTGGCGAACGGGCCCTCCATGACCGTGACGGACTCGCCGATCTCGTAGGCCACGTCGGAGCGGACCTCGCCGCCGGCGCGGGCCTTCTGCGCCTGCTCCGGCTCCTGCTCCGGCTCGGGCGCGAGGAGCTTGGCGACCTCGGTCAGGCTCAGCGGGGCGGGCTTGTTGGACAGGCCCACGAAGCCGGTGACGCCGGGGGTGTTGCGGATCGCCGACCAGGACTCGTCGGTCAGGTCCATGCGGACGAGCACGTAGCCGGGCAGGACCTTCTCGGTGACCTGCTGGCGCTTGCCGCTCTTGACCTCGGTGACCTCGTGCTCGGGCACCTCGACCTGGAAGATGTAGTCCTCCATGTTGAGGGACTGGGTACGGCTCTCGACGTTGGCCTTGACCCGCTTCTCGTAGCCCGCGTAGGTGTGCACGACGTACCAGTCGCCGGGCAGCAGGACCAGCTCGTTCTTGAACTCCTCGACGGGGTCGAGGCGCGGGGCCTCCTCGGCCTCCTCCTCGCCCTCGTCTTCGGCGTTCTCGTCGTCGGCGTTCTCGTCCGCGTCGCCGGTCAGAGCAGGGCTGTCGTCGTCGGCCTTGTCGGCCGCGTCCTCGGACAGCTCGCCCGCCAGGCCGGTCTCTTCCGCAGACGACTGATCCGGCTCCTCATCGGGGAAGTCGTCAGAGGTCAGTGGGGACTCGGACACGGCTGCTCTTTCTCTCGTCGGATGCGCTCTGCGGAGCGACGCACGCCGAACAGCGGTCTGCGTCGAACCCAGTCATGCCAGCTTACGGTCTGTCCGGGCGGCGCGGGACCGACGCGCGGACGAGTGGGGCCGCGCCCCGGTCGTCCGGAGGCGCGGCCCAGAAGTCTCGGTCAGACGCCCGCCGGGCGGCCGAAGGTGCCGTAGAGCCAGGTGATGGCCTCGCCGAAGCCCCAGTCCAGGAGCGAGACGTAGCCGAGGACGACCACCACGAAGACGAGGACGACGATGGTGTAGGTCACCAGTTCGCGGCGCGTGGGCCAGCGAACCTTGCGCAGCTCACCGACGACCTGCTTGGTGAACGTCACCGGACCGGTACGACGCTTCGGCTCCTTGTCGGGCTTCGCGTCGGCGTCAGTCTGTGTCACCTGGGGTCCTTAGGGTCGCGGGCTGCCAGAAATCCCCGTAGTTCCGATGCCCCGTGCGGAGTGCCGGCCCGGAGGCCGCCACTCCGCTCGCGCGGACTTGCAGGGCAGGAGGGACTCGAACCCCCAACCGCCGGTTTTGGAGACCGGTGCTCTACCAATTGAGCCACTGCCCTTGACGGAAACTGCGCTCCCACCATAGCCGGTCGCCGCGCGCTACGCACACTGATGGCCCGGTAACACCTGGGCCACGACCGTTCGGCGCGACCGAGTGTATGCCCATTCGCCCGATCTGACCAAACCGCCGGAGGACCGGCGCCCCCTCCGGAGGCGCCTGGCGGGCTCCCGGTCCGGGACGGGCCCGCGTGGCACCATGGGCGCCATGAGCGACCGACCCCGTGTCTCCGCACGCATCAGCGCCGTCTCCGAGTCCGCCACCCTCGCCGTGGACGCCAGGGCCAAGGCCATGAGGGCGGAGGGCCGCCCCGTCATCGGCTTCGGCGCGGGAGAGCCCGACTTCCCGACGCCCGACCACGTCGTCGAGGCGGCCGTCGCGGCGGCGCGCGACCCGCGCTTCCACCGCTACACGCCGGCGGGCGGCCTCCCCGAACTGCGCGAGGCCGTCGCGGAGAAGACCCGGCGGGACTCCGGCTACGCGGTGGAGCCCTCGCAGGTGCTGGTGACCAACGGCGGCAAGCAGGCCGTCCACGAGGCCTTCGCCGCCATGCTGGACCCGGGCGACGAGGTCCTCCTGGTCGCCCCGTACTGGACCACCTACCCCGAGTCGGTCAAGCTCGCGGGCGGCGTGCCGGTCTTCGTCGTCACCGACGAGAGCACCGGGTACATGGCGGGCGTGGAGCAGTTGGAGGCCGCGCGCACCGAGCGCACCAAGGTCCTGGTGTTCGTGTCCCCGTCCAACCCGACGGGCGCCGTCTACCCGCGCGAGCAGGTCCGGGCGATCGGCCGCTGGGCGGACGAGCACGGCCTGTGGGTCCTCACCGACGAGATCTACGAGCACCTCGTGTACGGCGGCGCCGAGTTCTCCTCCCTGCCCGTGGAGGTTCCGGAGATCGCCGACCGCACCGTCGTCGTGAACGGCGTCGCGAAGACCTACGCGATGACGGGTTGGCGCGTGGGGTGGATCATCGGCCCGAAGGACCTGGTCAGGGCCGCCTCCAACCTCCAGTCGCACGCCACCTCGAACGTCGCCAACGTCTCGCAGGCGGCCGCCCTGGCCGCCGTCTCCGGCGGCCTGGCCGCCGTGGAGGAGATGCGGGAGGCCTTCGACCGCCGCCGCAGGACGATGGTCCGGATGCTCGGCGGGATCGACGGCGTGGTCTGCCCGGAGCCGCGGGGCGCGTTCTACGCGTACCCGTCCGTGAAGGGCGTGCTCGGCAGGGAGGTGCGCGGCAGGACGCCCCGGACCTCCGCGGAGCTGGCCGAGCTCGTCCTGGAGGAGGCCGAGGTCGCCGTGGTGCCCGGCGAGGCCTTCGGCACCCCCGGCTACCTGCGCCTGTCCTACGCGCTCGGCGACGAGGACCTGGCGGAGGGCGTGGGGCGGCTCCAGAGGCTGCTGGGCGAGGCGCGGTAGCGGACGGCCCCCGCCCGTGCGGAGCGCGGCCCGGGGCGCCCGTCCGCGGCCCCGGCGCGGCAAGTACGGCGTCCTGGCACCGGGGGCGCCCGCGATACGGCAGGCTTGGTTCATGGAGACACCGACCACCGCTCGCCGATTGGACCGGCTGCCCAAGGCCCACCTGCACCTGCACTTCACCGGCTCGATGCGGCACTCGACCCTGGTCGAGCTCGCCGGGGAGCGAGGAGTGCACCTTCCCCAGGCCCTGGTCGAGGAGTGGCCTCCCCGGCTCCGGGCCACGGACGAACGCGGCTGGTTCCGCTTCCAGCGCCTGTACGACATCGCCCGCTCGGTGCTGCGCAGGCCGGAGGACATGTACCGGCTGCTGCGCGAGGCCGCCGAGGACGAGCGCGAGGCCGGGTCCGCCTGGCTGGAGATCCAGGTCGACCCGAGCGGGTACGCGTCCCTCTTCGACGGCCTCACCGCCACCCTGGAGCTGATCCTGGACGCGGCCCGCGCCGCCGAGCGCGACACCGGCGTGGCCGTCGGCCTGATGGTGGCCGCCAACCGGACCAGGCACCCCCTCGACGCCAAGGCCCTGGCGCGGCTGGCCCGGCAGTACGCGGGCAAGGGGGTCGTCTCGTTCGGGTTGAACAACGACGAGAGGCGCGGGCGCGCACGCGAGTTCGAGGGCGCCTTCAGGATCGCCCGCCGGGCCGGCCTGCTGTCCGCCCCGCACGGGGGCGAGCTCCAGGGGCCGCGCAGCGTGCGCGAGTGCCTGGACGAGTTGAGCGCCGACCGGATCGGGCACGGCGTCCGCGCCGTGGAGGACCCGTACCTGGTCGAGCGGATCGCCACCCAGGAGGTCACCCTGGAGATCTGCCCGACCTCCAACGTGGGCCTGGGCGTGTACGAGGACCTGGAGCACCTGCCCCTGCGCAGGCTCTTCGAGGCGGGGGTCCCGATCGCCCTGGGGACCGACGACCCGCTGCTGTTCGGCCCCCGCCTGGTGGAGCAGTACCGGATCGCGCGCGAGGTGTTCGGCTTCTCGGACGCCGAGCTGGCGGCGCTGGCGGGGATGTCGATCCGCGGGTCGGGCGCGCCGGACGCGCTGAAGAAGGAGCTGCTGGGCGGGGTGGAGGCCTGGCTGGCCTCGGAGCCCGAGCCCGTGCCGGACGCTACGCCAGGAGCATCCAGGCCCCCTGGCCGAGCATGACCGCTCCCGCCCCGAAGAACAGGACGGCGGCGCCGATCCGGATGGCGCGCTCGGGGAGCTTCTTGCCGAGGGCCGCGCCGAGGGCGATGGCGATGGCGTCGGCGGCGACCATGCCGAGGGTCGAGCCGATCCAGACGGGGAGCCAGTGGTGCTGGGTGCCGACCGTGATGGTGGCGAGCATGGTCTTGTCGCCGAGCTCGGCGACGAGGAAGACCACGAAGACGGTCATGAACGCGGAGCGGATGCGCCTGGAGGCGGCGCGCCTCTCGTCGTTCTCGGTCATCTCGTCGCCGCGCAGGGTCCACAGCCCGAAGAAGAGGAAGGCCGCGCCGGCGACGAGGGTGAGCCAGTCGGTGGGGATGGCGGCGCCCAGGACCTCGGCGAGGAGCACGCTCCCGGCGTGCACGACGAGGGTGGCCGCGGTGATGCCCAGGAGGACCGTCAGGGCCCGGTAGCGGGTGGCCAGCGACATCGCGACGAGTTGGGTCTTGTCGCCCATTTCGGCGATGAAGATGGCGACGGCGCTGAATCCGAGGCCCGCGAGAAAAGCGGTCATGCGTCTGCCTCCGTACGAGGTGTGCAGGGCGGAAGGAGGCGGAGAGCGCCCCTTCAACCCGGTCGTCCTGAACCGGGTCAAAGGTCTCGTCCGCCCGCCGCGCCGGAATGCGGCTCCCGTTCCACCGGGGGCCTCCTCGTCGGTTCGGGCTCGTACGACCGGGCCGTGGGGCGGCCAGTGTGTCGATCGCACGCATTGGGGACTACTCCCCTTCGACACCCGTACTTTATGCCGAAAGAACGGCGAATGGCAATTCATTGCCTCTTCGCATTTCTTTATTCGGAGCGACTCATAAACGAGTTTGGTTCACCGAACTTCTTTCTTGGGGAAAGGCCACTCCGTTGTGCGGCACGGCGGCCCCCGGCCGCCCGCGGGCCGGTGCGGCGGTCGGGGGCGCGAGGCGTCAGAGGGAGACGCCGACCATCACGGGCTCGTTGACCAGGCGGACCCCGAAGGCCTCCTCGACGCCGTCGCGGACGTCCCGGGCCAGGGCCAGGAGGTCCTCGGTGGTGGGCGCCCCCGGGACGGTGGTGAGGGCGAGCACGTGCTTGGAGGAGACGCGGGCGGTCCCCCTGGCGTGGCCGCGGAACCCCGCCCGGTCGATGAGCCAGGCCGCGGACAGCTTGACGTTGCCGTTCCCGTCGGGGTGGCCGGGCATCCCGGCGTCCGCGCCGAGCCGCCGGTCCGCCCGTGCGCGCACCTCGGCGAACTCCTCGGCCGTGACCACCGGGTTGGTGAAGAAGGAGCCGGCGCTGCGGGTGTCGGGGTCGTCGGGGTCCAGGACCATGCCCTTGCCCCTGCGCAGGCCCAGGACGGTCTCCCTGGCGCGCTCCAGCGGCACCCTGTCCCCCGCTTCGGCACCCAGGGTACGGGCGACCTCCGCGTAGGCGATCGGGCGGCTGAGCTTGGCCCGGCGGAGGGCGAACACGACCTCGCACACCACGTACCGGTCGTCGCCCTTGAAGGCGCTGTCGCGGTAGGTGAACCCGCACTCGGCGTTGCCCAGGACGCGCCGCTCGCCGGTCCGCCGGTCGTAGACCAGCACCTCGCGGATGGTCTGGCTGACGTCCTGGCCGTAGGCGCCGACGTTCTGGATGGGGGTGGAGCCGACCCGGCCGGGGATGCCGGAGAGGAACTCCAGGCCGTTGAGCCCCTCGGCGACGGTGCGCTCCACGAGCGGGTCCCACTCGACGCCCGCCTCGGCGCGCAGCAGCACGACGGGCTCCCCCGTCCCGGGGTCGGTGTCGCCGGTCTCCTCGAAGGAGGCCCCGGGCGTGTCCACGAGGACCACGGTGCCCGGGAACCCGTCGTCGGAGACGACCAGGTTGCTCCCGCCCCCCAGGACGAGGACGGGCTCCCCCGCGGCGTCGGCCGCGGCGACCGCCCCGACCAGCTCGTCGGTCGTACGGGCCGTCCGGGAGGTCGTCGCCGGGCCGCCGAGGCCGAGCGTGGTGTGGTCGCAGAGCCAGAGGACCTGGTTCTGGGGGGCCTCGTTCTCGTGGACTGTGGACACGGTCACCTCACTGCTTCGCTACTGCCGTCAGGCCAGGCGGACGACGGCTTTGGACTGCACCAGGACCTTCGCGCCGCCGGAGCGGGCGGTCAGCAGGACCGTGACGGTGCCGTCGTCGTTCTTGGACTTGACCTTGCCGCCGACGGTGATCTCGGCCCCCTCGTCGTCGTCCGGGACGACCACGGGCGCGGAGAAGCGCACCGAGTAGCCGACGACGCAGCCGGGGTCCCCGGTCCAGTCGGTGAGCACCCGCGCGGCCTCGGCCATCGTGAACATGCCGTGGGCGATGACGTCGGGGAGCCCGACGGACTTGGCGAAGCGCTCGTTCCAGTGGATGGGGTTGAAGTCGCCGGAGGCGCCCGCGTAGCGGACGAGGTCCAGGCGGCGGACCGGGAAGGTCCGCTCGGGCAGCTCGGTGCCGACCTCGACGTCGGCGTGGCTCAGCCTGCTCACGATCGCGTTCCTCACGTTCCTGTGGATGGGGTCACTCGCCGCGCACGACGAGCATCATCGTGGTGGTGACCACGTGTTCGCCGTCGGCGTTGTCGGCCACGGTCTCCAGGGTGAGCAGTTCGTTGCCGCCGAGGGACTTGATGCCCGTGATGCGGGTGACGCTGCTGAGGACGTCGCCGGCGTGCAGGGGCCGGCTGTAGTGGAAGCTCTGGTCGCCGTGCACGACACGGGAGAAGTCGACCCCCAGCTCCGGGTCGGCGATGGCCTGCGCGGACCCGGCCATGCCCAGGATCACGGGGAAGGTGGGCGGCGCGATCACGTCGGGGTACCCGGCGGCCTTGGCGGAGGCCGTGTCGGTGTACACCGGGTTGGGGTCGTTGACCGCCTCGGCGAACTCCCGGATCTTGCCCCGGGTCACCTCGTAGGACTCCGGCGCGGGGTACTCCCGGCCGAGGTAGTCAGGGTTGATCGCCACGCTCTCCCTCTCCTGGTTCTGCAACGCGGGCCGGAGGGGCCCGGATACGCGAACAGCCCGGTGAGCGGATCGCTCACCGGGCTGGAAGTCTATGAGAAGCTCACGTCGGCCTCAGCCGCGCCGCTCGCGAGGACCTAGCGGGTCTCGCGGTGCTCGTTGTGCTTGCGGCAGTTCGGGCAGAACTTCTTGATCGCGAGCCGGTCGGGGGTGTTCCGACGGTTCTTGCGCGTGATGTAGTTACGGTGATTGCACTCCTGGCAGGCCAGGGTGATCTTCGGCCTCACGTCTGTGGCAGCCACTTCGGAGTGCCTTTCTCGCTGGAAACAGTACCTAGTGCGCAGTAGAACACTGCAAAGCGCCCGCGACGACCCCTGAGAACAGTGTCCCAGGGGTCAACGGGTTGGTAGCGGGGGCCGGACTTGAACCGACGACACAGCGATTATGAGCCGCTTGCTCTACCGACTGAGCTACCCCGCCCCGATCAACGGAACCCGGCCCCCGTGGGGACCGGTCCCGGTTCAGGCCGGTAGATGCTCCACCGGCCACCCACCTGAGTGGACCGGACCTCGTCAAGTGGTGGAGCCCCTTTACGGAATCGAACCGTAGACCTTCTCCTTACCATGGAGACGCTCTGCCGACTGAGCTAAAGGGGCGCGCTGTGGGGCTTGTGTCGACCGCCCCGGGGGTGTTGCCCCCTTGCGCTGGTCATGACTATACAGGGATTCGGGGGTGGTCTGCCAAATCAAAGGCGCCGGCGGCCCCGGCCTCCCGGACCGGCGGAGCGAAACCCCTGTTCGGAGCCGGTTTCCGGCCCTTCCGCGAGTCCGCATGTGATCCGGGCCGCTCCCGGCGTCCCTGGGCCGGGACGCCGGGGCCGGGCGTCAGAGCGCCCCGTCGGACACCCACACGTTGGACATGGCGTCCCTGTTGAGGGTGCGGATGGTCGCGGGCAGCCCGAGGCGGCGCAGCGCGTCGGAGAGCCGGGTGTCGTGCGTGAACACGATCAGCTGCCGGTGGCGGCCCACCTCCGCCAGGACCGAGGACAGCCCCTCGACGGTCTCGGTGTCCATCGCCTGGACGGGGTCGTCGAGCAGCAGGAAGCCGAACGGGTTGCCCTCCACCAGGGTGCGGGGCAGGCAGATGGACAGCGCCAGGGCCTGGAACTCCCCCTGGCTGAGCAGGCCGGGCGCGCTGGTCTGGTCGTCGACCCCGTCCACGGTCACGTCCACCTCGACCCGCCTCCGGGCGCCGCGCCCGATCAGGCGCATGCCCTGGAGGTCGATGTGGCGTTCCTGGCGCAGCCGGAACCACACCTGCTCGGCCTGTGAGGCGACCGGGCCGAGCCGTTCCGCCCGCAGGCCCCGGGCCTGGTCCGCCAGCCAGTTGAGGGCCGCCTCGGCGCTGTACAGGACGTCCCTGGCGCGGAGGGCGTCCTGCGCTTCGTCCAGCCAGGCGGCGAGCCGCTCGGCGAGGTCGCCCCAGCCTCCGCTGGGGTCCTCCAGCCGCTCGGTCGCGTCCCGGCGCGCGCTGATGGCGGCGGAGCGGAGCCGGCGGCCGACCGCCTCGATGTGCTCGGCCAGCTCGGCGAGGTCGGTGATGTCGGAGCCGGACTCCCACAGCGCCCACACCTGGCCCAGCTCGCTCTCCGGCGGCAGCCACCCGGGGACGGGGGAGAGCAGGAAGCGGGCCTGGTCCCGGGCGGCCGCGGCGCGCTCGTAGGCGGCCGAGGCCGGGGCGGCCTGGGTGCGCAGGGTCCTCAGCTGGGCGTTGGCCCTGCGGGCCCAGTCGGCGCCGAGGGCCCCCGGCGCGGAGCAGGTGGGGCAGGTGGTGTCGGAGGGGTGCCGCTTGTGGTGCTCCAGCGCCTGTTCGAGGAGCTGGACGACGCCGTGGGCGTGGTCGCCCTTGCTCCCAGCGGCCATGGCGAGCTCCATGGACGCCCCGCGCAGCTCGTTGACGACGTCGGCGATGACGGTCCGCTCGGGGACCGAGAGCCGCCGCAGGCGCCGCAGGACGACGTGCAGGGCGGGGTCGCTGGGCCCGTCGTCCTCGGCGATCCGGCGGAGCGCCTCGATGTCGAGGTGCTGCGCGCCGAGGAGGTGGACGGCCTGGGCGGCCCGGGGGTCGCCGGAGCCCCGGAGCGCGTCGACCAGGCGGCCGAGCTCCCGCGAGGGCCGGTCGCGCCGCTTGGCCAGGGAGTCGCAGACCTTGGCGAGCCTGCGCTCGGCCTCGGCCAGGCCGGTGAGGCCCAGGAGCGCGGTGAGCGTGTCGTAGAGCTCGGCCGAGCGCCCGGTGACGGTGCGCCCGAGCTCGTCGTAGGAGAGGAAGGGGCGGTAGCGGACGAGGCTCTCGCCCCAGTCGAGGGTGCGGAGCGGGGCCACCTCGCCGTTGGGTCGGACCACCTCGCCGCGCGCGGAGCGCACGCTCTCGCCGGTCCAGCGGCGGGTGATCCGGGTGGGGCCCTCGTCCCCGGCGACGTGGATGTCGACGGTCGCCTCGGTGCGTTCGTCGTAGTGCAGGTTGCGCCAGCCGTCCCGCCACCCGGTCGGCATCGCGTCCCAGCGGGGGTTGCGCCCGGTGAGGGCGGCCTCGGCCGCCTCCGCGAAGCTGGACTTGCCGGAGCCGTTGCGGCCGACGATGACGGTGAGCCCCGGGCCGGGCGGGAAGGTCAGCTCGGAGGGGCGTCCGATCCCGCGGAAGCCCTGGACACGGATACCGGTGAGGTAGGAGCGGCGGACCCGGCCCGGCGGCGCCGGCGCCGCCGACGGCCCGCCGGCGGCCGGGTCGGGGATGTGCTCGCCCTCGAGCAGCGCGGCGAGGGCGTCCTCGCCCCACAGTGCGGCGGTGACCCATGACCGGACCTCCCGTGGCAGCCCGGAGGCCGCCAGGGCGTCCAGGAGCGAGGTCGTGGTGGGGTCGTCCCCGGCCGGCGGGGCGCTCTGCGCGTCCGCACCGCCACCGTCGAACGTCTCGGGTACCCGAGTCACCTTCGTCACCCCGCTCTGTTGTCGTTGCCGCACAAGCAGACTAGGACAGGTGGGGAGGAAGCATTCGTGGTTCCCCCCTTCCCGGGCGCGCGGATCCGCTCCCGGCCCCGCCCGCCCGCAGGGGCCGGGCGGCGCTCCCCGGAGGGCTCTCCGCGCGGCGTCCGGCCGCCCCGCGCCGTCCCCGCGCGGGCAATGTGCGCTCCCCGTCCCCGGCCGGGGACGGGCCTGCGGGCGGCGTGCCCGGGAGGGGACGCGCGCCGGGGCCGGAGGGCCCCGGGACGGGCCGCCGCGCTCACACGCCGACCAGGCGCCTCCTGCTGCCGTCCCACGTGAAGTGCAGTGTCGCGATGCCGGGGACGTTGGGGTCGCGCAGGCACTCGTAGATGTTGAGGCTCGGCACGCTGGCGAAGCAGCCCCACACGCGTTCGGAGGTCAGCACGAAGTCCAGGTCCAGTTCGACCAGGAGGCCGAGGAGGCGCCCGTGGGTGGGCTCGTCGACCTTCGCGAACGCGTCGTCCAGCAGGATGAGCCTGGGCGCCCACGAGGCGCGCGCGGCGAGCGCGTCGAAGTGCGCCGCCGCCGCGGCGAACAGCACCAGGTAGGCGACCACGCGCTGCTCGCCCTGGCTGAGGGCGGTGCGGTGGCCCAGGCGGCGCTCGTCGCCCGCGCCGTCGGTCACGTAGACGGTGAACGTGAACCAGGACCTGTAGTCGAGGGCGGCCCGCAGCTGGGCCCCGCCGGTGGCCGTGGGGTCCAGGCGGCGGATCGCCTCGATGCAGCGGCGCAGGGCGTCGCGCAGGCGGGTGGTCTGCACGCGGGTGCGCTCCTCGGCGGGGGTCGCCAGGAGCGGGACGACCGCCTCGACGTCGGCGCCCGCGTCGGGGGCCAGCCTCCAGTCCAGGCGCACGCCGAGGCCGGCGGAGGTGGTGACGTCCTTGAGGACGTCGTTCATGGTGGTGATGAGGGCGCGGGCCTCGTCGATCTGGCGGGCGAGGTGGCCGGCCAGCTCTCCGAGCAGGTGGCGCTCGAAGGCCTCCTCCTCGGCCACCGCGACGGCCTCGTCGGCGCGGCCGGCGGAGGCGGTGATCCGCTCGGCGTAGGCGGTGACGTCGTGGGCGCCGTCCTCGTCGTGGACCGTGAGGCGCTTGAGGCCGCGCGGCTCGCTGAGCTCGGTGCGGGTCTGCGCCCACCCGGCGGAGGTGAGCAGGCGGTGCAGGTCCTCGCGGCTGCTCAGGATGGCGCTGTCGTCCACCTCGGGCGCCCCGGCCTCCACCTGGGCGGCGAGGCCCTCCTCCAGCTGTCCGACGAACGCCTCCAGCAGGGCGAGCCGGGCGTCCGGGCCGGGCACGGGCGGCCCGGCGGGGTCCGCGTCCGGCTCCCCGCCGTGGAGGGCGGAGTGGGCGAGGTAGGCGGTGAGGGGGCCGTCGTCCGCGGCGCAGGCGTCCAGGCCCGCGGCGCCCAGCAGGACGGCGTCCGGCACGTCGGTGTCGTCGATCCCCGTGCCGCCGGGGAGGGAGACCGCGCGGGCGAGCCGCTCCCCCGCCGTGAGGGCGCGGCGCACCTGCTCGGCGCGCTCCTGGGTGGCGGCGACGAGCCGCGCCTCGGCGCCGACCCGCTCGTCGCGGGCGCGCTGGGCCCCGCGCTCGAGTTCGGGCAGCCGCCGGGACGCCTCGTCGGCCCTGGCCCTGACCTGGTCCCGGGCCGCGTCGATCTGCTCGCCGGGCACGCCGCGGGCGCGGTCGCCGAGCTCGAACTGGCGGCGGACGGTGATCATGTCGTCGATGGCGGCGGCCCTGGCGTCCTCGGCCAGGACCCGTTCGGCGCGGGCCGCCCTCCACCCGGCGACGTGGTGCTCGTGGTCGGCCAGCTCCCAGGCGAGGACGTCGAGGTCCTTGAGCCCGGAGCCGACGAGGACGCGCAGGTGGTCGAGGGCGCGCAGGGCGCTGTCCAGCTCGGCGCGGACGCTCGGCAGGGCGTTGACGTCGGCCGAGGTCCGCAGGCGGGAGCGGATGTCGAGGAGTTCGGCGCGGCACTCCTCGGCGGCGCGGCCCGCGGTCGCGTGGGCGCGGCGGGCGGCGGCGACGTCCTCGCGGGCGACGTCCAGGACCGCCCGGGCGCGGATGAGCGGGGAGGCGTCCGGCAGGCTCCGGGACACCTCCAGGAGTTCGGCGTAGGACTGCTCGACGGCCCAGCGGCGCTCCCCCGCCTCGGCGAGGAGGGCCTCGGCGATGGCCATGCGCCGGTCGGTGTTGGCCGACTGGCGGTCGCGGGCCCGTTTGCGGGCGGCCTCGCCGATGTACTCGGGCTCGCTCTTGTCGTGGGAGCCGGAGGCCACGCCGAGGCGCCAGCCGCCGGTGAGCGACATGGAGCTGACGGTGGCGACGGAGCTGTCGCGTCGGTGCTTGGCCTCGGTGTCCTCGGCCGTGCCCGGCACGGGTTCGTCCTCGGAGTGCAGGGCGATGGACGAGAGCAGGGTGCGGAGGCTGTCGTGGTTGACGCCGCGGTCGGGGGCGGCGACCGGGACGAGCACGTCGAGGAGGGTCCTGCCCTTGGCCTGCCGGGCGGGCGTGACCAGGATGTCGCGGGTGCCCGGGTCGTGGAGGGAGCCGTCCGCGCGGATCCACCCGGCGAGCAGTCCGCTGGCCTCCAGGGCGGCCTCCAGCCCGGCCTGTTCGCGGGTGCTGAGCCCGTCGGCGAAGTCGACGGCCAGGTAGAGGGGGGCGCCCTCGCCCCGGGGGCGCGGGTAGGTGGCCCACGGCGGGCGCTCCGGGGCGTGCTCGGCGTTGCCGGTGCGGCGCTCGGCGAGCTCGGCCAGTTCGTCGGAGAGCTGGCCCTCCTCGTTGACGGCGACGTCGCGCCGGGCGCGCAGGTCCTCCAGGAGGGGGGCGACGGCGTTGTTCGCGAGGCGGGAGACGGTGGAGGGCACGTCGGGGTCGAGGACCCTCAGGGAGTCGGTGATGGGCAGCTCGACGCTGCCCTCCAGCTCGTGGACGGCGTCGCCGAGCGCGTGGGCGTGGCTGGACTCCCGCAGGCGGGCGGCCCAGGCCCGGACCCCGTCGGCGTAGGCGGCGCTCTCCTCGCGCAGCGCGGCGACCGCGGCGCCCTCGCGGTCGTGGGCGTGTTCGAGCACGGCGTCCGCGCTCTCGGCCTCGCTGGTCAGGGCGACGAGGCGGCGGTCGGCCGCCGCCTCGGCCGTGGTGAGGCCGGTGAGGCGGGCGGCCAGGTCGGCTCGCTCGGCGGACCGCTCCGCCGCGTGGGAGAGCTGGTCGTGGAGGCGTCCGAGGCGGTCGCGCAGGTCGTCGAGGTCGATGCCTTCGACGGGCTCGCGCTCGACGGCCTGTTCGAGCCCCTGGAGGTCGACCCGGGTGGCGCTCTCGCGCGGGGCGTGGACGGTGTCGAGCGTGTCCGGGACCTCCCCGAGGAGGGCGGGGTCGATCCCGGCGGCGGTGGCCGCGCGGGTGGCCTCGGCGTGGGTCTGGCGCAGGATGTCGAGCGCGCGGTCGATGGCGGCGGTGTCCTCGCCGAGCCGTTCGACGGTGTGCCGTTCGACCCGCTCGGCGTGCTCCGCGGCGACCCAGGCGGCCTCGGCGGCCCTGATGTAGGCGCCGACGGCGGCGTCGTAGGCGCGGCGCTCGTTCCCCGTGGCGGTGGCGGCGTTGTTCCGGGCCGCGGCGAGGGTGCCGTCGTCGGCCTCGGCGGTGTCGCGGGTGCGCCGGGCCTGGTCGCGCTCCTCGGAGATCCGGCTCTCCTCGGTGATGAGCCGGTCGAGTTCGGCGCGCAGGCGCTCGGTCTCGGCGGTCCGGCCCGCGGCGGCGTCGATCTGCTCGCGGACGTCGGCGGCGCGCGACCGGAGTGCGTGGACCAGGTAGCCGCGGTAGTCGTCGAGGAAGGCGGTGACCCCGGCCCCCGCCTCGCCGAGGGCGGTCTTCTCCGCCCGGGCCTGTTCGAGGTCGGCGATGTTGCGGGCGACCTCGTCCAGGACCGACTCGTCCATGGGCGGGAGGGCCTCGGAGAGGACGCCGACGAGCTCGCCGGCCTCCAGGCGGTCGCCGATGGTGGGGCGCCGGAGCCGGTAGAGGAGGTGGATGAGGTTGCGGTAGCGGACGGAGTCGTCGATGCCGAACAGGTCGTGCATCACGCGGGCCCGGTAGGGGACGGCGCTGGTGAAGCAGTTGTCCGCGCCGATCTCCGAGCGGAGCCGGTCGACGGGCTTGGGGCGGCCGTCGGTGACGAGTTCGAGGTCGTGTCCGACCCGGCGGTCGGTGACGAAGAACACGCAGCGCGGGTCGGAGTCGCCGACGGCCATGACGGCGGCGCCGAGGGTCAGGTGGCTCGGCCGGCCGCCCGGGGCGCCCGGTCCGGTCTGCTCCGCGGCGGGTCCGGGGCCCGGCGTCGCGGCGGCGAGGAGGGCGGACGCGCCGGCCGTCCCGGACGCGGCGAGCAGGGCGGAGGCGCTGTTGGGCCCGGTGGTGGCGCGGGCGGCGGCGTCGAGGCCGCGGTCGCCGCGGTCGGTGGTGAACTCGACCCACAGGTAGCCGAGGCGGGTGACGGGGCCGGTGTCGCCGTCGGCCTGCTCGGGCCCGGCCTCGTCGGCGGCCTCCTCGGGGCCGCCGAGCAGGTCGGGGCCCGTCTCCTCCGGCTCGGGCCGGCGTCCGGCCCGGGGGTCGTCGGCCATGAGCCAGCGCAGGCTGGTGCGGTTGGTGCCGGTGGTGTCCAGGCGGCGCACGTCGCCGTCCAGCAGGAACGGGAGCAGCATCTCCAGCGCCTTGGACTTGCCCGCGCCGTTGCGTCCGCGCAGCAGCAGGCGGCCCTCGGCGAAGTCGAGGACGTGGTCGTCGTACTGCCAGACGTTGCGGATGCCCGCGCGTTCGAGGCGGTAGCGCGGGGTGTCGGCGGGGTCAGCCGGAACTGCCCCCGGGGCCTCGCTGGTCTCCTGTGTCACCACTGGTCGCGCTCACCTTCTCGTTCGCCACCGCTTGCAGCACGGACGTCACCCGGCTCAGGTCGCCTCGGGGATCGGCGGGAGCGTCGGGCGGACCGTCTTCGTGGCCGGACCCGCGCGTCGGGGCGGCGTGCGTCCGGCTGTCTTCGCCATTGTCCTGGATCGGGGGGACGCGCTCGTCCACGTCGGCCCCGTACCGCGCCGCCGCGGCGGTGAGCCGCCACTCGCCGGGGCCTCCCCGCAGGAGTCCGAGGTCGGTCAGCAGGGTCGTGACGCGGGCGCTCAGCCGGTCCGGGTCGGGCACCTCGGGGCCGGCGGTGCGGGCCCACTCGGTCCGCGCGGGGGCGTCGGGGCCGCCCAGGGCGTCCAGAGCGGTGCGCAGTTCGCGGTCGGGCACGGGGACGGAGGTGGCGGGCATGCCGGGGTGCAGACGGCCGGAGAGGTGGCGGACGAGGGCGAGGGCCACCTGGCCGACGGGGTCGTCGGAGGGGAAGGCCGGGCGGGCGCCGGCCTCGTCGGGCATCACCATCGCGACGCCCTCGGCGCGCACCTCGGCGTCGCAGCCGAGCAGGTTGCCGAGCGCGGCGGCGGCCCGCCACTGGTGCGCGGCGAGGCGGTCCCTCTGGCGGTCGGGGAGATCCTCGCGGTAGACGACCGCGGTCTCGGCGAGGAGGCGGCGCAGGGCGGTCTCGCCCTGGTGTTCGCCGTCGGGGTCGGTGTCGACGGCGCTCGCGAGGAAGGAGTCCGGGTCGTCGGAGGCCTGCGGCAGGTGGGCGGCGACGGCGCGGACGACCGGTGTGCGGGGGCGGAGGGCCGGGTCCGCGGCGGCGTCGGCCCCGTGGTCGGCGACGCGGCCGGAGGTCTCGGTCAGCGCGCCGAGCGCGACCAGGTGTTCCAGGGCCGCGCAGAAGGCGCGGCGCTCGCCGAGCCCGCGGCCGGGATCGGCGTCGATCCCGGCCTCGTGCGCGGCGGCCCGGACCCGGAGGGCGAGCGCGCGGACGGTGGTGGGCCCGGTCTCCTCGACCAGGACGGCCAGGGCCAGCGCGAGGTAGGTGTGGGTGCGCGGCGTGAAGCGGGCCCCGTTGGCCCGGGTGGGCCGGTGGACGGCCTCGTCGACGAGGCCGCGTTTGACCAGCCGGGCGTGGTCGTCGCCGACGTCGAGCCGGTACCCGAGCACGCGCTGGAAGCGCTGGACGAGCCACTCGGCGTGGGAGCGCACGAGGGACAGCTCCGCCGGATGGGCGGCCCGGGTCAGCAGCGGGTGCGCCAGGAGCGCGCGCGCCGCGGACTGGCGTTCGCCGATGAGCGCGGCGTCCTCGCTGTAGGCGTCCGTCTCCATCACCCCCACGGTCGGGTCCGGTCGGCGGACAGGTCGATCGGCCCCGTGGTCTCGACGTCCGGGTCCGGCCCCGGCAGGCCGCCGGCGGTTCCGGGCGCCTCGGCGGAGGGCGCGGACGGGTTCCCGACGGTACCCGGTCCGGGCCGCGGATCCCCCGTCACGGGGGCGTCGGCAGGGAGGGGCGCTCCGTCGTCGGTCCCGGGTCCGGTCGGCTCCTGCGCGGGCCGGCGCCCGCCGTCGGGCCCGGCCGGGGCGGTCCGTGTCCCGCCGTCCCCGGGCCCCGCGGACGGGGTGGCGAGGAGGCCGCGGACCGGGGGTGCGTCGTACCGGGGGGTCGTGCGGCCCGGGGGTTCCGGGGCGGGCGTGTACGGGGTGGACGGGTCCAGGGGGTCCGCGGCGGGCGAGTACCGGGACGGCGGGTCCAGGGGGTCCGGGCCCAGGGTGTGGGGGGCGTCAGGGGCCGCCGGGGCCGGGGTGTACGGGGCGGGCGTGTACGGGGTCGACGGGTCCAGGGGGTCCGCCTCCGTGGGGTCCGGAACCGTGGACGCGGGGTCCTGTGCCGGGAGGTGCGGGTCCTGTGGCGGGGCGTCCGCCGGGTCCCGGTCCGGAGGGGGCGGGGCCGGGGCGTACGCGGCCGCCGGGTACAGCGGGTCCGGGCCGAGGGGGTGCGGGGCGGAGTCGTCCGACGCGGCCGCACCCGGGGCGTCCTGCTCGGGGACGGGCGTGTACGGGGTCGACGGGTCCAGCGGGTCCGGATCGAGGGGGTGCGGCTCGGGGGCGGGCGCGGTCACCGGGTCCCCGGAAAGGGGACCGGAGCCGGTCCGGGCCGCGGGCGGGGCCCACCCCGCGGGCGCGAGGAGGCCCGGGAATCCGTCGTCCTCGACGGTGTGCTGGTCGTAGGAGGTGACGCGCAGGCGGAGTCCCTCCAGGGTGAGTTCCCCGCCCTCGCCCCGGATGGTGACCTCGGCCCCCGGGGCGGCGCCGACGTGCAGGCGCAGGGAGAACTCCAGGTCGCCGGCGGAGGTGGGGCGGCGGCTGGCGTCCCCGGAGCCGAGGGCGGCGGTGAGGAGCTCCATGAGGACCTCCATCCCGGCTCCGGACAGGTCCAGGCGCGCCCGCAGCGGGGTGGGCTCGGCGAGCAGGGCGCGGATCTGCGAGGCGCCCGCGCGGCGCCAGTGGGCGGAGGACTCGGCGGCGTCGCGCAGGCGGGCCTGCTGCGCGCGGTGGTCGCGGACGGGCTCGGGCAGCCGGGAGCCCGGGTGCTCGGTGACGGTGCTGCGGTCGGGGGCCGCCTGCCACCAGCTGGTGGTGGCGGCGACGCCCTCGTCCGTCTGCCCCTCCAGGTGGAGGGCCGGGTGCAGGCCGTAGGCGGCGGTCGCGAGGGCGTCGGCCCGGGCGGGGTCGGCCTCCTCGAACCAGGAGGCCAGGCGCAGCAGAGCCGCGCGGCCGTGCCGCGGCCCCGGCCGTCCGCCGGCGCCCTGTACGTCGTCCCCGCGGGTGTCCGCGCGCTCGTTGAGTGCCACAACTCAGCAGACTAGAGACCTCCCGGGCGCGCCACGCCCGGTTCCGGCCTGTCCGGTCCCGCCGACCTGCCCCTACCACCCACTCTGACCAGGAGGTTTGTGCATTTTCGGAACTTTAGGACGATTCTTGGGGGCCGTGGGAGAGGCGAACCCCACCCGGCCGCGCCGGACCGCCCGCCTCACTCCGGGGTCGGCACGGAGAGGCGCCCGCCGTCCGCGTCCTCCAGCGCCTGGCGCACCTCCGGCGTCATGTCCTCGTCGTACCCGGTGATCGTGTAGGTCGAGAAGTACGGTGTGCCGTTCACGTCGACCGGGTCGCCGAGTTCGACCTCGACCTCGTAGGGCTCGTCCTGGCAGCCCCGGTCCATGCACCAGGTCCCGTACAGGTCGCCCGTGCCCGACGCGGTCTCGTCCGTCCACTCGGGCCACTCCAGGCCGGAGAAGGACGTGAACTCGGTGGCGACGTACTCGACGGGGCGCTGGTCGTCGAACCCGTTCTCGTCGCCGTACATGTTCAGGACGTGGGCGCCGTCGCCCCGGTCCCCCTGGCCGGAGCCGCCGCCCTCCTCGGAGCCGTCGCCCTCCCCGGGGTCGGGGCTCGCCCGGTCCTCGGGGCTCTCCGTGGCCTGCGGGGCGCCGGTGCCCTCGGGCAGCCTCGGGGTGGTCTCCTGCTGTCCGCAGGCGGTGGCCGCCAGCAGCAGGGCGGCCCCCGTCAGGATCATGCGCTTCATCTCGCCTCTCGCCTCCTCCGTCGGGGCCCGGGACGGCCCCCGGCCGGCCCGCGCGGGGACGCGCCCGGGACCGCCGAACCGATGGGTTGCGTCGAGGCCCCCCGGCGGCTGCCGGGGGGCCTCGACCTACTGCTCTGTTCCGTCACTGTGGGGCCGGAGCCCCGTGACGCCGGGACCTAGTGGTACCCGTGACCGCCGTCGTGCTCGGCGCGGTCCTGGCTGATGTTGGTGGTCGACGGACCGTTGACGCAGTCGCCCGTGGTCTGCGGCGACAGGATCGGCACGTTGACACCGGCCAGGCCCACAGCCAGCTCCATGTTGCAGAGCTGAACGGGGACCAGTTGCAGGTTCTGGTTGAACTGCTGGTCACCGCCGTGCGAGGCGGACGCGGGCGAGGCGAGGAGCATCGCTCCCAGCGCTGCACCGGCGATGGCGGTGGCAGCCGCGAACTTGCGCAGCATGCTGACCCCCCGCTAGTCGATGTTGGTGCTGATCGGGCCGTTGACGCAGTCGCCCGTGGTCTGCGGCGACAGGATCGGCACGTTGACGCCCGCCAGGAGGCCGACGGCCAGCTCGGTGTTGCAGAGCTGGACGGGAACCAGCTGCAGGTTCTGGTTGTACTGCTGGTCGCCGCCGTGCGAGCCGGAGGCGGAGGCCGGGGAGGCCGCGAGCATGGCGCCCAGGGCGATTCCGGCGATGGCGGTGGCAGTCGTGATCTTGCGCAGCATGTCTGGAATCCCCTGCTAGTCGATGTTGGTGCTGATCGGGCCGTTGACGCAGTCGCCGGTGGTCTGCGGCGACAGGACCGGGATGTTCACGGCGACCAGGCCGATGGCGGCGCTGGTGTTGCAGAGCTGGACCGGAATGGCCTGCAGGTTCTGGTTGTACTGCTGGTCGCCACCGTGGGAGCCGGAGGCGAGGGCCGGGGACCCGGTGAGAACGACGCCGAGAGCGGCGCCAGCGACGAGACCGGCAACGCCGAGCTTACGCAGCATTGAATTGCCCTTCGAGAAAGTGTGAGACATCGTCACGGTCGAACGAATTGCCGGAATTAGCTGATGTTGGTGCCGATGGGGCCGTTCACGCAGTCGCCGGTGGTCTGCGGCGACAGGATCGGCACGGTCACGGCGACCAGACCGACGCTGCCGGTCAGGTTGCAGGACTGGATCGGGACCAGCTGGAGGTTCTGGTTGAACTGCTGGTCGCCGCCGTGCGAGGCGTGAGCGGGAGCCCCCATGAGGAGAGCGCCCATCGCGGCACCGGCGACCAGGCCGGCAACGGCCATCTTCTTGATCATGTTTCCCCCGGGAAATCATTACGAGGCATTGACAGAAAAAGACTCAGGCGCTTGCTGCACCTGTGTCGCGGTGGACTGGTGCAATCATCATCCGGCCCCCGTTTTTTGTCAACGCCGAAACCCCGGAATCGCTTTGTCCATATTGCCGTCAGGGTTCTTTTTGCGTCATGCACAAATGGATTGATTGCCCTTCTTTTCGCGCGACACGCACAAAGGCCCGGTACTCGGTCGAGGGGTGGCCGTACCGGCGAACCGGGCACATCCACCGCTAACGCCACAGGAGCACCTTCGCCCCGTGCGCGGAACCGCCCGTGGAGACGGAGAAACCGCAGCTCAGGGCAGGGTCGGCCGCGTGGTCGGGGAGCGGCTCCGGTCGGACCGGAAGCAGGGCTCGCCGTTACTCCGCCGTGTCCTGAACGCGACACATTCGCGATCAGCCGAATCCCGGGAGGCGGCGGATCCGCGACGGCGGGAGCCGGGCCGGATCGGGGTGGGCCGGGGCGAGGAGGGCGCCGGGCCGACGGGTCCCGGACACACGACGGGCCCCGGCACCTGATGGTGCCGGGGCCCCGATCCCAGGGTGGCAGGTGAAGGATTCGAACCTTCGAAGGCTAAGCCGACGGATTTACAGAGGTCTCCCACTTCGAGCCCCTTAGGCAACCTGACCTGGACATACGTCCGCTTCAGGGCGTGTCCCGTGACAGCCGTCCCGCCAGGGTCCCGAAACAGGCCCTCAGGCGACCTCTCGGCACGACGATCGGGAGCACGATGGATCACCCTGGAGCGACTCGGTTCGCCCACCAGAAGCCATCTCAGAGAGACGTTTTGTGATCTACGCCACTGACTCCTTCTCTGTCGACTCCCGCCGACGGAACGGGCCGACACCCGACCCTCCTGTTGTCGGTGCGCTTCCCTAGGCTCGATCTCGTGGACGAGACCATGATCGAGATCCTTGACCTTCAGAAGCAGTGGAGCGCCAAGAACACCGAGGCGATGAAGAGCCGCGGGGTTCTGGTGCGCAAGACATTCGCGCATCAGCTCCGTCAGCACATCCCGGCCTTGGCGACCGCACTGGGTGTGCCTGAGCCCGAGGTGGATGTGGAGGGGCGTGACGGAACAGGGCTGAAGACGGAGGTCCCTTGGACTCGGGTCTACCTCCCAGAACGTTCTCCCCACGCGACGGAGGGTTGGTACCTGGTCTACCTCTTCGGTGCCAAGGGGGACCGGGTCTACCTCTCCCTGATCCAGGGCACCAGTCGCTGGACAGGTGCGCACTTCGAGGCACGCAGTCCCAAGGAACTCGTGAAGCGCGTGGCATGGGCCCGCCCACTCCTGAAGGAGCTGCTCACCGAACGCGACGACCTCGTTGAAGCCATCGACCTCCAATCGGAGAATTCGAAGGTGGCCCCTCGATACGCGGCGGGCAGCGTGATCGCGATCGAGTACGACTGGTCCGACATGCCGGCTGAGGCCACTCTGGTCGAAGACCTGCTGTACATGGCCCGCCTGCTCCGCGCGATCCACCACGGTGAGGACACGGCCTCTCACGTCCCGGGGGACGCTCCCCCCGAGGTGTTGGACGCCACCGACGCGGCTGCCAAGACCGCCGGTCGTCGGACGAAGGCCGCCAAGGGCCAAGGGTTCCGACTGAGCGCTCATGATCGACGAGCGCTGGAGTTGCACAGCGTCGGCATGGCCACCGCCTACTTCGAAACCAGCGGTTGGACGGTCAAGGACGTCGGGGCCAAGGAGTCCTACGACCTGCTGCTGACGCGAGGGGACGAACGCCTGCACGTGGAGGTGAAGGGAACCACCTCGGAAGGCACCCAGGTGATCCTCACGCGCGCCGAGGTCGAGAAGCAGCGCGAACTCGCCCCAGCGAACGCACTCGTGGTCGTCCACTCGATCCACCTGGATCGGAGCGTGTCACCGCCAACTGCGAGCGGGGGCGTCCTGCACTGCACTTCCCCCTGGAAGATCGAGGAGGAGGACCTGACGGTCGTCTCGTACGTCTACCGTTCAGGCGTTCCTCAGGTCCCCTGACGCAGTCTCCTCGCTCGTCCGCAGTTCGCCACCGCCTGGGGTGCCGGCCCCGGCCGTAGTGGTGGTGGTGCGAGACGCTATCGCCCTGAGACCAAGACCTGGGTGAGCCGCAGCGATGTCCGCCCTCGGGGAGGCACCGGCCCCCGCCGCAGAACCTACAGAACTCACAGAACCAACGTTTGCGCACGTCAAGCTGTTGGATCATTGAACCGCAGAACTCCGCAATACTCCCGCAGAACCGCAGAAGCTCCTCTCACCAAGGGGGTACTGCGGTTCTGTGTAGGTTCTTCGAGGTTCTGCGGTTCTAACCCCATGACCCTCTGAACAGGGAAAACAGGGGGTTCTGTAGGTTGTGTAGGTTCTGCGGCGGGCTGAGACCAGCAAATTGCGGTCAGCTACACCACTCAACGAACCACACTCACAGCGTGTGACGGCGAGGTTCCCCGCAACTGGATAAGACCGTGATTCCTCACCATGAGCTGTCCTCGCTACGGTCTTCTCATGACATCTACTCCCCCGCCTGTTCGCCTCCCGTGGCGGGAAAGATTTCAGGCACGCAGAACCCGGATCGCCTCGTTGATCGATGGCCACAGCCACGCTCTTGGCTGGGTCGGGATCATTGCCGGCGGACTCTGCGCCGCGGTCGCGGCATGGCCACTGGTCACAACGGCCTGGAACGTCTTGGGCCTCGCCGACTGGCAGACCTGGCGCTTGGTGCTCTTCAGCGTAGGTGCCGTGGCGCTGGCCGCTGGCGTCGTGGGCACGAACTGGAAACGCACATCGCCAATCCGCCTCATCTGGCTGATTCTGGCCGCCTGGCTGATGGCTGCGGTCGCGATCGCAGCGCTGACTGGGCTGGCCTGGCTGCTGTTAGACGGCCCCGCATGGAAGCCTCCTGAAGATCTAACCGCCCGCCATTTGGAGGCAATCACTACCCGAGCCTTCGCAATGGTCGCGGGTCTAGGTGGTGTGGCACTACTAGTGATCGCCTACCGGCGCCAACGCACAACCGAGGCCGGAGAACAGCGCGAGGTCACCAAACTGTTCAACGAGCGATTCACTGCCGCCTACACCGAACTGGGCAGCGAGCATGCGGCCGTGCGTCTGGGGGCTGTACACGCCTTGGCCCACCTAGCTGATGACGCCCCCTCCGAAGAGGAAGTGCAGATGGTCATCGATGTGCTGTGCGCCTACCTGCGCATGCCCTACACCCCCAAACCAGAACCACTTCCAAAGAACGCTTCACGCGTTAAGCGGGAGGAGCACCACAGGCGCGAACTGGAGTTCACCTCCTACCGAGAAGTACGCCACACCATCATTCGAATCATTGGCAACCACCTACGCGAGCCCACTCGTTGGCGCGGAAAGAATTTCGACTTCACCGGCGCTGTATTTGACGGAGGAGACCTATCTGGAGCCGCCTTCCCCGATGGCATCACCAGCTTTGCTGGCGCAGAGTTCGTCGAAGGAGAGGTGAACTTTTCTGGCGTCAAGTTCTCCGGAGGACTTGTTGATTTCTACGGCGCCAAATTTTCTGGAAGCTCAGTAAGATTTGGCGGAGCTGAATTCTCCGACAGTTCCGTAAGCTTCGCCAGGGCTGAATTCACCGGAGGAAAGGTCCTACTCATAGGCGTCAAATTCATAGGCGGACATATCACCTTCACCGACAGCAGGTTCACTGGCAGCGAAGTGAAATTCACCAATTCCATATTCACCGGCAGCCAGATGGGATTCTATCAATCAGTCTTCTCTGGCGGCTTAGTTGACTTCGACAAAATCGAAATCTCCGACGGAATGATTAATTTTCTATTTGCCGTTGGAGCTCGACCCGCAGGCCTTCTGGATGCCAGTCGAAATTCAGGCCCCCTATTGCTTCTACCAAAAAGATGGTCTCAGGAAACCTTAAGTTCATAAAGATAGAACTCCCCCTGTAATCGAGGGAGTTCTACGGCGTTATAACAGTGCTTCCTAAGACAGTGACACCGTTCCGTGCATCGCTGAAGCGAGCTCCGCCATGTCGTCGGTGACGACGTCGCTCCCCAAGCGCTGGAAACACTCCGCCTTGCCCGGCCTGTTGGCGTAGCCAACCACCGGTATGCCCACGGCCTTCGCCACCTCGATGTCGGTCTCCGAGTCGCCCACCATGAGGCACGCCGCTGGCCTTACAGACAACTCCTTGATCCCCAATTCGAGCAGATGGGGATGGGGCTTCATCAGCTCCGGCGACACCCGACTGCGGCCAAAGACACCGTCGACCAGCTTGGTGAGGCCGTGTTCTTCCAGGAAGGCCGTCACGGCCTCCGGTGAGTTGTTGCTGACCACCGCCAGAGGGCGCCCGGTCTCCTTGCATGCCTTCATGAACTCGACCGCACCAGGGGTCGGAGACGCCTCTGCCACCGAGAGGACTTCCGCGTCGCGGAGCATCCGTTCGGATTCGGCTTGTCGCTCCGGGGCGACCTCGAAGAGGTAACGGAGCACCTTCATCGGATCCGTCTCCGCGCCGGCCTCCACGGAGATCGGGACTCCGGCTTCCGCAGAACGAGCCATCATGTCCTTGGCTACCTGGGGAGCTGGGTAGCCAGCGAAGGCACTGCACACGGGACCGTCGAAGTCGAGCAGGACCGCACGGCAGCCGCGTACGACGTTCTGTTCCTCCGGGGTCATTCCCCACGCTCCCTGGAGACGTTCTCCCAGATGCTGTCGAACCACACCTGGGACTGGGCGACGTACTGCGAACCGGTCGACTCGGGGTCTTCGTCCGCGGCGTGGTGGAACAGTGTCGCGTCCCTGCCCATGAGGTCGAAGATCTCCACCTTCTCCTTCGAGATCGAGACGGTGTTCTCCTTGACCGGGTAGTAGCCGAAGAACGCCTCCTGGCCGTTGATCAGGTAGAGCTTGAACATCGGAGCGACCGAGTACACCCGGGTTCGCACGACAGCGCTCTGGACGAGGCCGAGGTTCTCCAGTTCGTGCACCGCGTCCTCGATGCCCTGGGTGTGCCGGAGCATGATCCGGTGCATCCGCTTGCGCACCTCCGGGTCGTCGGACAGCGTGTCCGCCCGCACGGGAAGCCCCAAGGGCTCGGAGAGATCCGGCACCAGGAGCCGAACCCGGATGGTCTCCGGAGACAGCCGCCCCTCACGAATCTTGTCCAACGGCTCCTGAAGCGCTCCGTTGAGCGTCTCCCCGCCGAACCCGGCGAAGTCGATGGTCACGGCCTTACTGGCGAATGCCCGCTCGATGTGGGGCCGCAGCCCCACCGGCCGAGAGGTCCGTTCACGCACGAAGACGCCGCGGCCCTGCTGGGAGACCACCAGGCCCTCATCACGTAGGAGACGGATGGCCTGCTGCACGGTCATCCGTGCGACGCCGTACGTCTTGGCGAGTTCCGCCCCGGAGGGCAGCTGATCACCCGGTTCCAGCTTCCGGGTGAGGATCGCGGCCCGGAGGGTGGCTGCTACCTGCTGGAACGGGGGGCGAGGGTCTTCCGGATCGATGCTCATTCTGCAAGCTTACGGGACCTTGCCTAGGCAACCTAGAAAGAAATTTCGCCAACCCTCTTGACTGACCTAGCTTGGCTAGCCAAGCTAGGTGCATAGCCAACCTGGCCAAGTTCTTCTGCTTCATAGCCGCCAGCAGGAAGCCAAAGCCAGGGGCCATCTCATCGAGTCGAGGAGGTTCCTGATGGACCCGAAACACCAGAGCACGGCGCTTCTCCGCGCCGGTCTGGCCGACCACCAGCTCCCGTGCGCCGATCAGCCGGAGTTGTTCTTCGAGCCCGACACCAGCGACCGGTTCGGCGAGAAGCCCGCCGCCAAGGAGATGCGCGAGCGCTCCGCCCGCACCCTGTGCCTCTCCTGCCCCGCCCGGGACCTGTGCCTGGAACTGGCCCTGCGCGAGAAGCCCGCCGCCGGCATCTGGGCCGGGTTCTCCTCCGACGAGATCACCGACTACCTGCGAGAGGCCGCCTGACCATGACCAACCTGACGCTTCGCACCCCCGTCACAGGACCTGTCGCCGTCGCCCTGACCGCCCCCGGTATCCAGCTCACCGTGGAGGCCGTCGCGGGCATCACCGAGGCCACCCTGCACCTGAGCGGCCCGGCCGAGACCATCCAGCAGGCCACCGCCACCCGCATCGAGACCGCGTGGGTCATCACCGTCCCCGCCCCGGCTCCGACCGTGATCAGCGCAGGCGGAGTCACCCGCATCAGCGGAAACGTCGTCGGCAGCGTCTTCATGAGCGGCGGCCAGACCGTCATCAACGGCGTGACCTTCAACAACGGCACCGTCACCGGCGCAACGGAACCGGTCACCGGCCTGCTGCGGGTTCCCGTGGAGTCCCTGCTCGGAACCCGCATCGACAACGGCTCCGTGGACACCCGCGGCGCACTCGCCGGGGTCCACCACCACGGCCGCAACTCCAGCCTGTCCGTGGCCGTGGTCGGCGACCTGGTCTCCGACGGCACCAACGGATCGGTCTCCATAGGCCGCGCTCACGGCGAGATCGACGTGCACACCACCAACGGCACCGTGACCGTCGGACAGGCCGGACCGCTCACCAAGGTCCGCTCCACCAACGGCAACGTCCTGGTCCACGCCGGGTGCCCCGGCCGCATCAGCGCCCGCACCACCAACGGCGACGTCGCGATCCACAAGTCCGGTTACCGGGTCGATGCGACCACGAGCACCACCAACGGTCGAGACCGCGTCTACGCCTGACCACGCAGTTCGCCACACCCACACAAGAAGGAGCCGTCATGGCCAAGCAGGAGAAGAAGGACGTCAAGTCGGTCGAGATGCGCGATGGCGTCACCGTCATCACCCACGAGGACGGCACGGTCGAGGAGATCACCGGCCCGGTCGACCTCCAGCTCGGCAACGTCACCGGCGGCATCAGCTTCGGCTAGCCCGCCCTCTCGTGGTCCCTGCTTCGTAGCCGCCACCAGGGACCACACCACGCCGCATGACGCGGCCCCGGCATGTACCGCCAAGCACCCGCCGGGGCCGCCACTCCAGCAAAGGAGCAGAACAATGATCGCAGATCCGACCGTGTTCGCCGCAGTGTTCGCGGCGTTCTTCGCCGCCCACCAGGTGGGCGACCACTGGATGCAGACCTCCTGCCAGGCCGCCGCCAAGGGCGGCGCCGGATGGGCCGCACGAGGTGCGTGCTTCCGTCACGTGGCCTCGCTCATCATCACCAAGCTGGTGTTCGCCGCCCCCGTGGTGCTGCTGCTCGGGCTGAGCGTGCACCCGCTGACCGCCACCGCCGGCCTGGCCGTCATCGCCCTCTCCCACTACTGGGCCGACCGCCGCACCACGCTGGCGCGGCTGGCCGACCGGCTCGGGCTGGGCGGCTTCTACCGACTGGGCAGCCCCCGCCCCGGACACGACGACAACCCGACCCTCGGTACCGGCGCCTACGCCCTCGACCAGTCCTGGCACATCGCCTTCCTGTTCGTGGGCGCCCTGATCACCGCGATCGGAGGGGCCTCCTGATGACCGCTCTCGCTGCCCTCGCGCTGACCGTCCTGGTTCTGCTGGCCGTCTCCGGCGCCGTCACCCAGCTGGCCAAGGCCCGCAAGGCCCTGCGCTCCCGCCGCCGCAAGGCGGCCCGCCGGATGCGCATCGCTCTGGGACCGCAGACCGTCGCCCGCACCCGCCGCAAGACCGCCCGGAAGGGGAACCGCCGATGAGCCTCCAGCCCGCCCTGATCGAGGCCCTGCGCACCTGGGCGTCCGGGTACTGCGCCGACCAGGCCGCCGTCGACCTCCTCATCACCCACGAGGCATGGCTCCACCGGGCCGACTTCCACCGCCTCATGGAACCCACGTTCAACGTCAACGGGACGCCGATCACCATCATCGACTGGGGAAGGGTCAGCACCGCCGTGAACGCAGGCGACCTGCCCGCATCCTCCTCCGCCCTGTCGGTGCTGCGCATCGCGCTGTCCCTGGCGGTCGGAGAACCGGTCGACCTCGGAGACGCCCTGACCGGCTTGGACGCTACCAACACCGCAGCCGTCGCCACCGCCGTGGTCACCGCGGCTCAGGCAGACCGGGTCACGGTCACACTCGCTGCCCGCCAGCTCCCGAGCTGGCTCCGGGAGGGCTGACCGGTGACCACCGCCCACATGATCCAGGCCGTAGGCGTTCTCGCGCTGCTCGTGGTGCTGCTGCTGGCCCTGGTCGTGGTCGTGCTCCGGCTGGCGGCCCTGCCGCTGGCCGGAGCGGCCCTGGCCCTGGACCACACCGCCGCCTTCATGGCCCGACCGCTGCCTCCCATGCCCGTTCGCGGTCACCACCAGGACGGAGGTTCCCGGTGACTTCCCAGCAGGACACCAAGTCCAACCCCAGGCAGGACACCACCGACACCGAGACAATCCGCCGCGAGCTGGCCGATGAGCGCGCCACCGCGGAGGCCCGTACCGCCGACCGTCTGGCCCGGCTCCGCTCACGCCAGGACGCGATCCGCAAGGAACGCCGCATACGCCAGGGAGCGCTCCGGGAGAAGGCCGCTGACCGGCTGCGCAAGGCCAAAGCTGCCGCAGACGTGCGCGGCACCGCCGAGTCCCGCGCCCTGCGGGTCTCCCGCACCCGAGCTCTGTCGCTGCTCGTACTGCTCCCCGTGTTGGCGGCGTTCGGGATCTGGTCGACCGCCGGCGTCCACGCCGGGGTCACCGCCATGACCGGCACCCCCGAGAACACCCCGATGTGGTGGGCGCTGTGGCTGTTGGAACCCGCGCTGATCACCGCAGTGGGGTGGATCATCCTGTGCCGTAGCTGGCTGTCCACCTCCGGCGGCGCTCTCGGTGAGCAGGCCGACAAGATCATGGCCGGAGCGCTGGGCGTGTCGATCGTGCTCAACGCGATCGGGCACTGGCCGGACGCCCTGTCCTGGCAGGGAGTGGGCGGGTTGGTCGCCCACTCCCTGGGGCCGATCGGCGCCGCCACCACCGCCCACCTGATCGGGTTGATCGAGACCGCCGTCACCAAGGCCAAGCCCACCGAGGGCGCTCCGCTCCTGGACGACCTCGACATTGCCGGGGAGCACCCTTCCGAGGGTGAGAAGGGCGCTGCCGAAGACACCCCGCAGACGACGGTAGAGAGCACCCCGGCGGTGCCGGAGATGGGCCGCTCCCGGCTTCCCGAGCGCGCTCTCGAAGTACCCGCCGGAGCGGTTCAGCTGCCCGTGGTGCGGTGTTCCTCCCCCTCCCCTGGGAAGAAGGCACCCGCCGCGATCGAGGCCGCTCCCGAGCGCCCCGCTGAGAGCGGCCGCCGTTCGGTGCCTGAACAGGGCAAACAGCGGGTTTCAGAAGCACCCGCCAAGACCCGCTCCGACAAGGGCCGCAAGCTCCCCAGGGCCGCGACTCCGTCCGCCGCTGAGCAGCCCGTCCGGGCGCTCTCGGACGCCGACCTGCTCGACCGACTCGCCGCGATGATCACCGCCGGAGAGCTGCCCGAGGGCGCGTCTGTGCGCCGCGTGCAGACCGCTCTTGGATGCGGCTTCGAGCGCGCCAAGCGGGTGCTGTCGATGCGCGAGGAGAGCACCGAGACCGTCACCGAACCGACCCGCCTGACTGCCGTCCACACCCCCGCTGAGGAGAAGGAGAACGCCGCATGAGCCCGAACGAGAACCCCTTGGAACTGACCGCCCTGGTCGCCCGCGTCATCCACGGCATCAAGCACATGCCCGCCAGTCACCTGGTTCTCCGAGCCGCCGTCCTGGCGGTCTTCACCGCCACGACCGTCCGGGTCTCCACCGGCCCCGACCTGTTCGGCTCCCTGGTCGGGACCCTGCTCACCGCGGGCACCGCCGCCGTCATCGCGCTGGAGCTGTACACCGCCGCGCTGATGTGCGAGCAGGAGATTGACGACGACCAGGGCGACGAGTTCGGAACGGCCACCTGATGGGGCTCTTCGGCAAGACCCACAAGGCCGACACCGACTCCGCGTGGGTCACGGCCTACGCCCTCGCGGACGGAACCCACGCCTACCAGGCCCGATGCAGCTGCGGCTGGTTCAGCGACGTGTTCGTCGAGGAACTCCAGTTCGTTCGTGACCTGCGTCAGGACCACGCCGACACCGGCCGCCCGTAGCCACCGCTTCGGGGCGGCGGCCCACTCCGCCAAGAACCGGCCGCCGCCCCATCCCGGACCACTTCGACCAGGAGATACCAGGATGTCGTACCCCACGCCGCACCAGGACGACCGCACGGCTGAGGAGACCGGGCAGGTCCTCAACTTCCCGACCGTCATCGGCACCGCCGCCCCCCGACCCCGCACCGAGGACCCCGCGCCGGCCCCGACCGAGGTCGAGGTCGAGTACGTCGAGCCCACCGACGTCGAGGTCCTGGACGAAGACACCGACACCGGCCCGGCCCGGCGCGTGGACACCCAGGTCGAGCAGTGGGCCGACCAGTCCCAGTGGCTGGCCCGCGTCGCCGAAGGCTCCCGCACCACCCAGCCCATCGTGCCGCTGTGGCTGCGCGACCGCACCGAGGCAGAGCAGGTGCTGCGGTGGGTGACCTCCTACTACGCGCACGTGGCCGCCTACCAGGCCACCCGCACCCCGCTCTACATGCTCCGCCTCATGGGCCGCTCCCCCCGCGGTGCCGCCCGGATCCTGGGGACCTGGGGTCGGTGGGCGTTCGACACCGAGACCACCGCGCTCCGCCGCGCCGCCGCCGGCGGCAACCGCACGGGCGAATACATGATGCTCTCCCGCCAGCACAGCTCCCGCGTCAAGGTCCGCGTCACCAGCTCCCTGGTGCTGGCCACCGCGACCCTGATCACCGTCGCCGTCGTCTCCCCCGCCGCCCCGGCCTGGGCGCTGTGGAGCGCGGTCTGGGCCGGGCTGTCCATGCTCGGGCTCCTGGGCCGCCGCCCCGACCAGCCCCTCATCGACCGCGCGGTCCTGCCCACCAAGGTCGAGAAGCTCACCTCCGACGCGGTCCTCAAGGCCCTCAGTGCTCTGGGGATCAGCGAGATCACCCGCGCCCTGGCCGCCAAGGGCGACGAGGAGATCGGGTTCACCGCCCCCATCACCCGCGACGGCCCCGGCTGGCGCGCCGAAGTCAACCTCCCCCGCGGCGTCGTGGTCACCGACGTCATCGACAAGCGCGACAAGCTCGCCTCCGGCCTGCGCCGCCCGCTGGGCTGCGTGTGGCCCGAGCCCGTCAACGAGGAGCACCCCGGCAAGCTCGTGCTCTGGGTCGGCGACCAGGCCATGAACCAGGCCCGCCCCACCCCGTGGCCGCTGACGGAGAAGGGCACCACCGACCTGTTCAAGCCCCTGCCCTTCGGCTCCGACCAGCGCGCACGCGCCATCGCGATGACGCTGATGTTCGAGTCCGTCCTGATCGGCGCCAAGCCCCGCATGGGCAAGACCTTCGCCCTGCGCGTACTGCTCCTGGCGGCCGCGCTCGACCCCAACGCGGAGCTGAACGTCTTCGAACTCAAGGGCACCGGCGACTGCCAGTCCGTGGAGAAGGTTTCCCACGTCTATGCCTCCGGCGCGGACCAGGACACCATGTCCACCTGCATGAACACCCTGCGCCGCATCGCCAACAAGGAGCTGGTCAAGCGCGCCGAGACCATCTCCCGCATCGCCAAGGCCGACCCCAAGCGCTGCCCCGAGAACAAGGTCACCCCCGAGCTGTCCGCCGACCGCTCCCTGGGACTGCACCCGATCGTGCTGGCCGTCGACGAGTGCCAGGAGCTGTTCACCAACGAGGAGTACAAGCAGGAGGCCGCCAAGCTGGCGGAAGCCATCATCAAGCGCGGCCCCGCCATGGGCATCATCCTGCTGCTGGCCACCCAGCGCCCCGACTCCAAGTCCCTGCCCACCGGGGTGTCCGCGAACGTGGGCATCCGGTTCTGCCTGCGGGTCATGGGCCAGCTGGAGAACGACATGGTCCTGGGGACGTCGAGCTACAAGAACGGCATCCGGGCCACGACCTTCACCGCCAAGGACAAGGGCATCGGCTACCTCGTGGGCGTCGAGGACGACGCGGTCATCGCCCGTTCGGCCTACATCGACGGCCCCGCCGCGGAGACGATCTCTGAGCGCGCCCGCGCGGCCCGCATCGCCGCCGGCACCCTGACCGGGCACGCGGCAGGGGAGGAGATCGCCACCGAGGACACCACCACCATCCTCGACCACCTCCTGGCGGTGTGGCCCGGCGACGTCGACGCCGTGTGGTCCGTGCGCCTGATCGACGCCCTGGCGGACTACCGCCCCGGCCTGTACGCGGCGTGGCTCGACATCGAGGACGAGAAGGCCCGCGCCACCCAGCTCACCAACGCGCTCAAGCCGCACAAGGTCGGCACCCGGCAGCTCAACCGGGAGGGCTCGAACAAGCGCGGAGTGGACCGCGAAGCCGTGGAGCAGGCGGCGAATCGGTAGCACCCAGGGGTGCTACATATAGCACCCCTGCTAGCGACCAAAACCCCATCTGACCAGGGATGTAGCGCGTATCGACCCTCCCTGGCAGAACCCCCGAAACGTGCCTCGGACGCCTTCTGGCGGGAGCCAAAGAAAATGCGGCCCCGGTGCATAGCCGCCAAGCAACCACCGGGACCGCGCTCCCAGAAAGAGCACTCCCAACATCACTGCGAGGAGCACTCCCATGATGCAGCACTCACGGTCGGAGGTCACCCCGTGACCACCCTCCGCTTCCTCGACCCCGACGGCTCCCGGTACGGGCTGCCGACCTACCCATGGGGCATGGCTTGGACCACCGCTGAGGACATGGCCACCCGCAAGCAGCTGGCCGCCATGGGCCTGCGCCCCGGCAGCACCCACCCGGACGCCCAGCTGATGTGGCGCTCCCGCCGTGCCAGGAACGGGGTCCGCACCGCCGCCCTCTACCGGATCAGCGAGGCCAAGCCCAAGGACGAGTTCACCGCGGCCCGCGCCCGCGGACTGGCCGCCGCGATGCGCGCACGCCGCACCTGCCCGACCTGCCGCCAGGTGTTCGTCTACGTCATCCCCACCTCGCTCGGGGAGTGCCCGGCCTGCCACGAGGGCGGCACCCCCGAAGCGTGGGAACTGGAGGCGGCAGCATGAGCGCTCCGACGAACGTCCTGCCCTACGCTCTGGCTGCCGCCCGCCGCGACTGGCACGTCTTCCCGCTGCGAACCCGCGCCAAGCGCCCGGTCCGGACCTTCACCGACTGGGAGCGGCACGCCACCTGCGACGAAGGCGCCATCACCGCCTACTGGGGAGCCCACCCCGCCCACAACCTCGCGGTCGCGTGCGGGCCCTCCGGCCTGGTGGTCGTCGACCTCGACACCCCCAAGGACGGCGAGACCCCGCCGCCGGAGTGGGCGCGCCCCGGCATCGCCGCCGGAGCGGACGTCCTCGCGGCCCTCGCTGAGGAGCACGCCGACGGTGACACGGCGTTCCTGGACACGTTCACCGTGACCACCCGCCGGGGTGGCACCCACCTGTACTACACGGCACCTGAGGGCGCGGCCTATCGCAACACGTCGGGCCGGTTGGGCTGGCTGATCGACACCCGTGCCACCGGCGGCTACGTCGTCGGTCCCGGTTCCTACGTGGCCGACGCCGACGGTCGCGGCCCCTATACCGTCACCAATCCCACCGCCACTGCCCCGCTGCCCGGATGGCTGGCGACCCTGATGGAGCCCGCCCGCCGTCGGCCGGTCACCTCCGGACAGGTTCATCAGGCCCTCGTGAGCAGTCCCGGGATGGCCACCTACGTCACCCGGGCCCTGCGTGGAGAGGTCGACCGGGTGCTCGCCTCCAAGGAGGGCCGCCGTAACCACACCCTGAACACGGCCGCCTTCGCCGTGGGCACGCTGGTGGGTGCAGGGATGCTGCCCAAGCACCTGGCAGAGGACGCCTTGGAACAAGCTGGTCTCCACGTGGGGCTTGAGTCCTCCGAGGTCGAGGACACCGTGCGCAGCGGCATCCAGGCCGGGATCCGCCGCCCCCGGGGAGCTGCCGCGTGAGCGCCCACGACGGCCGCCAGGGCACCGGGCAGGGGTGGGACTCCCCCACCCCGCTCGGTGCCCGCAACGCCCTTCCCGGCTTCCCTGCCGAGTGCCTGCCCGGCTGGATGTCGACGTTCGTCCTGGCGTTGGCTGAGGAGACCCAGACCCCGGTGGACGCCGCCGGGTGCGTGGCTCTGGCCGCGCTCTCCACCGCCGCCGGCGGACGCGCCATCGTGCAGGTGCGCGGCACCTACACCGAGCCGGTGAACCTGTTCACGGTCGTGGCTCTGCCGCCCGCCTCGCGCAAGTCGGCGGTGTTCCGCGCCATCACCTCCCCGATCCTCAAGGTCGAGGCGGAGCTGGCGGAGCGGATCAAGCCGCAGATCGTGGAAGCCGAGTTGACCCGGGCGGTGGCCGCCGGTGTGGCGGAGAAGGCCAAGTCCAAGGCCATCACCACCAAGGGCGCTCCGGACGCCCTGGCGGACGCCTCGGACGCCGCGGCCGCGATCGAGGACATCAAGATCCCCGCCCTTCCGCAGCTGGTCGCCGACGACGTCACGCCGGAGACCGCCGCGACGATCCTGTGCGACCAGGGCGGCAGGCTGGCCGTGCTCTCGGCCGAGGGCGGGATCTTCCAGATCCTCGCGGGCCGCTACAGCGGCTCCCCGAACTTCGACCTGTTCCTGAAAGGCCACGCCGGGGACATGCTGCGAGTCGACCGCAAGGGCCGCTCCGAGCACGTCGAATCCGCGATCCTCACCCTGGGTCTGGCCGTGCAGCCGGACGTGATCCGCGAGATCGCGACCGGCCCCGGATTCCGTGGCAAGGGCCTCTTGGGGCGTTTCCTGTACGCCCTGCCCCAGTCCAACATCGGCACCCGCAACGTCGACCCCGACCCGGTGCCGGCAGAGGTGGCCGCCGCCTATGAGGAGCGGCTGATGCGCATGGTCACGCACCTGTTCGACTGGACAGACCCTCAGGTACTCCAGCTCTCGCCCGAGGCCGACGAACTCCGCCTCGACTACGCGCGAGCGCTGGAACCACGCCTGCACCCTCGACTCGGGGACTTGGGCCACATGTCCGACTGGGCGGGCAAGTCCGTGGGCGCGATCATCCGGATCGCCGCCCTGCTCCACCTGGCCGACAACCCCGTCGACGGCTACCGGCTCCCGGTCAGCGCCGACACCATGACGGCCGCGATCCGGATCGGGGAGTACTTCACCGCCCACGCCGAAGCCGCCTTCGACCACATGGGCGCCGACCCGGAGGTGGAGCGCGCCCGCCAGGTCCTGGACTGGATCACGCGGAAGAAGCCTGCCCGGTTCACCGTCCGCGAGGCGTTCTCCGGCCTGCCGCGAGGCACCTTCCCCAAGGTGGCCGACGTCCTGCCGTCCCTGGAACTGCTGGAGGGCTACGGCTGGATCGCGATGGAGCCCCCGCCCCCGCGCAACCCGAAGGGAGGACGACCGCCCTCACCCGCCTACCAGGTTCACCCGCAGATCAGCGGCTCCGGCGCATAGCCGCCAAGCAACCACCGGGACCGCACCACCCAGAAGGAGAACAGCACCATGGCGAAGAACCCGATCCCGCGCCCCCGTACCCCCGACCCCCTGCTCACACTCCCCGAAGTCCTCGCGGAGCTGAAGGTCCCCCGCTCGACCTTCGACGACTGGCGCAAAAAGGGCCTCGCGCCCCGGCACTGCAAGCTCCCCAACGGGCAGCTGCGCATCCGTCAGAGCGACCTCGACAGCTGGCTGGCGGACCGCATGGATGAGGTCGCCTGATGTCCTACTCCAACGACGTCGACTTCTACCGACTCGCCAGGAAGAAGCGCCGGCGCGGCCACGGCGTGCGCTGGGTGGTCGCCGGTCGAGAGTTCTCGAAGTGGTTCACCACCGAGGCGCTGGCCGACAACGAGCGTACGAAGTTGAAGCAGGCCGCCAAGGACGGCGAGTCCTTCTGCACGGAGACCGGCCAGCCGGAATCGGTCGCGCGGGAGCTGAAGGCCGTCAGCTTCTACGACCTCGCGTGCGAGTTCACCGACCTGAAGTGGGCGAAGGCCGCTGCCAAGACCCGGCAGGGGACCTCCGAGGCGTTCGCCGTCCTGGCTCCCGTCCTGGTCAAGTCCACTCGGGGTATGCCCGATCCTCAGGTGGTGCGCGACGCCCTCTACCAGTGGGCGTTCCACACCGAGCGCCGCAAGGCGGGGCCGCCCCCCAGGGAGTACGAGAAGGCCATCGCGTGGATCCGGGGCGCCTCCCTGAAGGTCACCGAGCTGGACGCTCCCGGGCGCCGCTCGGAGCTGATCAGGAAGGCTCTGGACGCGCTGGCGCTCCGGATGGACGGCAAGCCCGCCGCGGCCAAGACCGTCGCCCGCAAGCGGGCTGCGCTCTCCGGCCTGCTGAACTACGCGGTGGAGAAGGACATCTTCCCGGCCAGTCCGTTGGGCAAGGTGTCGTGGGAACGGCCGAAGGCCACAAACCAGGTGGACCGCCGGCGGCTCCCCAGCCCCGAACTGGTGGATCGTCTGCTGTCCGTCGTGGAGGAGGAGCGACCGGACCTGGTGGCGTTCTACGCCTGCGCCTACTACGCCATGATGCGTCCCGGGGAGATCGTGGCCCTCGACCGCGAGGCGTGCACGTCCCTGCCCTCGACCGGCTGGGGCAGCCTGTCCTTCGAGGACTCCTCCCCGAGGTCGGGCAGCGGATGGACCGACTCGGGGACCACGCACGACGACCGCCAGCTCAAGCACCGAGCGGAGAAGGAGACACGGCACGTCCCGATCCCGCCCCGTCTGGTGCGCCTTCTCCGGCGCCACCTCGACCAGTTCGTCGACCCTGGGGAGGACCACCTGTTCCGCGGTAAGCGGGGAGGGCCGCTGAGTGAGAGCACCTACGGCCGTGTCTGGCAGCACGTTCGTCGGAAGACGCTCACCGCGAAGCAGCTCAGGACGGAGCTTGCCGGCAGGGTCTACGACCTCCGTGGCGCGGGCATCTCGCTGGGCCTCAACGCAGGGGTGCCGGTGCCCGTCCTCGCGGAGCGCGCGGGGCACAGTCCGGCCGTCCTGATGAACGTCTACGCCGGATGCCTCGAAGGGCGGGATCAGCTCTGGAACAAGCGTCTGGAGGCCGCCTTCGAGGGGACGGACCCGGAGCCCGAATCGGAGGATGACACGCCGGGAGAAGCGGCCTGAGAAGTGTCCCGCCACTGTCCCGGGGACACTCGTGAACGGCCGTGAACGACCGGGAACGCGAAAGACCCCGGTGAGCAGCGTTGTAGCTGGTCACCGGGGTCTTTTCCCAGGGTGGCAGGTGAAGGATTCGAACCTTCGAAGGCTAAGCCGACGGATTTACAGTCCGCTCCCATTGGCCGCTCGGGCAACCTGCCTGGGCTGCGGCGACGGTGTTCGTCGCGACGCATGAACGAGAATAGCGGATGATCCGCCCGAACCTGTAATCGAATACCCGGAGCGCGTCCCGAGCAGGGCCTTCGGGCACCCTGAGCAGGTCACGGCTAAGCTCTGAAGCCTGCCCGGGCCGGGGATCCGGCACGGGCGGACGTGTACCCACGCGGGCGTCCCCACAGGCGCCCGCGATCCATGAGACCAAGCGGGATGTGAGCGAACGTGGCCGCCGAATCCAGTTTCGACGTCGTGTCCAAACTCGACCGTCAGGAGGTCGACAACGCCCTGAACCAGACGGGCAAGGAGCTGTCCCAGCGGTTCGACTTCAAGGGCACCGGAACCACCATCGCCTGGCAGGGCGAGGACGGGATCGAGATCAGGAGCACGTCGGAGGAGCGGGCGAACGCCGCCCTGGAGGTGTTCAAGGAGAAGCTGGTCAAGCGCAAGCTCTCCCTGAAGATCCTCGACCCGGCCGAGGAGCCCAAGATCTCCGGCAAGGAGTACCGGCTTCCCGTCGGCCTCAAGGAGGGCATCACCTCCGAGGACGCCAAGAAGATCTCCAAGCTGATCCGGGACGAGGGCCCCAAGGGGGTCAAGGCCCAGATCCAGGGCGACGAGCTGCGCGTCAGCTCGAAGAAGAAGGACGACCTCCAGGCCGCCCAGAACCTGATCAAGGAGAAGGACTTCGACCTGGCCCTCCAGTTCGTGAACTACCGCTAGCCGGCGGTCCGCGGCACCGGCACGGCGACGGCCGCTCTCCCCTCGCGAAGGGGGAGGAG